>JACQVT010000086.1 GCA_016209665.1 Planctomycetota bacterium
ACCAACGGGTGGCGTTCATGTACTGTCCCATCAGGTTCAGATCGTTGGTGATCGTGTCGGGCGAGAACATGCCGATCCAGCCCCCGTAGGTCGAGCCCTCGGTGGCAATCACCGGGGGGAAGCGCCAGGCGCGGCGGTCGTACAGGTCCTTGAACCGGCGCGGACGAAGGCCAAAACTACAGGCGTCGTCGCGGTCCTGGTTGGCGACCATCATCTGGTCATTGGGGCCGCCGTAGACGTGGTGGCCGAGATAATCGGCGATGGCCAGCAGATCGCGGCACGAGGGCTCGTAGGTCTCGTCGATCATCCGCCAGATGTTGCCCGGCGAGCCGGTGGACAGGTTCAGCGAGCAGGTCTTCAGGCCCAACTCGTGGGCCCGCTGGGCAAAAGCGTGCTCGAAGTTCAGCGTTCGCTGCCAGTTGCCGCCCCAGTCGGGCTCGTTAAAGGCCTGCCAGCAATCGATCCGCGGGACCAGCGATTCCTGGTATTTGCACTGCTCGGCGTACTCCCGGCCGCGGGTGACCGGGTCAGCCTCGTAGTAGGGCAGGCTGGGGTCGATGAACGGCCGGCCGACGAAGATGGTGTCCTGGAATTTGGATTCGTTCGCCAGGGTCGTCGCGTCACCCATGACCCCCAGGTTGTTGGGGTTGGTGTGCGGGTCGCCGCCCATGAGCAGGACGGTCTTGGGGTTCATGTAACTGCATTCGTTCAGGTCGCCGCAGTCATACCTTCCGGGGCCGACCTTGCCCATGCGCTGGGATTGCTTCCAGGTGCCGGTGCCCGTGGTCCACCACTTGTTCCAGCCGGCGGAGACGCCGTTGGTGAAGGTCTCCTCGAAGCCGGGATTGGCAACCAGGTTCGAGCCCAGCGTCGCCGGAATGAGCGTCTCGGGGTCGGTGGGATCGGGCTCGGGCCCCGGGCGCTCGCCGGTGGGGATCGGGCCGCTGAAGGTCACCTGGTCCATCCAGACGCGGGCCTCGTTGCCGTGCTGCGGGAACTTGCGCGTGCCCTTCAAGCCGAGGGTCATGACCGGCAGGACCGCCTTGGCGGTCACGCTGGCGGTGATCCAGGTATTCGGCGTCGCCACGTTGACCGACCAGATCATGCCGTAGCCGTCACCGCTTTCCTGGCCGAAGGGGTCCAGCCCCAGCCAGGCGACGAGGTCCTCACCGTTGTAGGTCTGCTGAGTCGGCGGCGAGAGATAAAACCGGGCCGTGGCCGTGTACGTCGCGCCGGGCACCACCCAGATCTGCTGATAGATGCCCGCTTCCTGGTCCGAATAACCGGGCGGCGGCTGCGGGAGATAGAGCCGCTGCGAGTGCGTTCCGTCGCTGAAGCGGTCGCTGCCGTCGGAGTGCACCTGGATCGTGTAGGTCGAGTCCTTCCAGCCGACCCATTGGTTGGCCACGCCAGCGGTGAAGCCGCCTTCCATGCTCGGGTTGTTGACCACCCCGGCCCCAGCGCTCGGCGAGGGGTAGGGTGTGGGCAGGGGGCAGGTCCCGTTCACACCCACGTAGGCCCAAGCCGCACCGGCCGACAACGCCAGTGCCGAACCGACGACCGCAACAAGCTTCGGACAAACGTGCATGTCTTCACCCGCCTGACGAGGTGGTGATTCCCCTCGGCCGAGCATCGCCAGTGGTCCATCCGCGAAGCGCTGTATTGTATCAGGGACACCGGCCCGCGCTCAAGGGACGCCGGTGATTTGTTGCCGGCGGATGTCTCGGCCGAGTCCGATTCGGCTCCCGCGGGTCTGAAGACCCGGACCACCGTCCCGTCGCTCGCACGTTCCCATCGAAGGTGCCGGCGAGACCCAAAACGCCCTTGACATACAACCAAATGGTTGCATAAGAGAAGACTGGAAGGAGAAACCCATGACCGATTCGCGATTCATCTACGTGACCTATATTCGCACGACGCCGGAGAAACTGTGGCAGAAGCTCATCCATCCCGAATTCACCCGCCGATACTGGGTGGAGACATGGCAGGAATCCGAATGGAAGCCCGGCGCCTCCTGGCGACTGATGATTCCCGACGGACGCGTTGCCGACAGCAGCGAGATCCTCGAAATCGAGCCGGAGCGGCGCCTCGTCCTTTCGTGGCGCAATGAATTCAAACCCGAGTTGCGCGCGGAAGGCTATTCGCGCCTGACCTGTGAACTCAAGCAGGAGGGCACATCGGTCAAGCTTACCGTCATTCACGAGATGGAGAAAACAGGCTCAAAGCTCATCGGCGGAGTGTCGGACGGCTGGCCGCGAATCCTGGCGAGCCTCAAGAGCCTGCTCGAGACCGGCGAACCGCTCGAGATAACCCGCCGTTGGCCGGAAGGGCTGTGACCTGAGGCCTGGATTCTTGCCGCGCACCGTATGGGTACCAGCGGATTCCCGCCGTCCGCGTAAAACACGAACCGTCGACGTCTCGAACGGCGGGGACGCTGGATGACTCAGTCGCGACTCAGCCGGACCAGGCACACCGCCGCCGCTGGAAGCTTCACAACCAGAGTGGGATGCGCTGTGCTCAACGACTGCGCGGCGGTGAGGGCAAAGTCGTTGCCGGCATCGACGCGGTATGTTTCCATCGGCGGGTGCCCGATCGCATGCTATTCCCGACGTTCGGCTCGTTCCAGATCTCCCAATAGCGGATGTTGTAGTGAAAACCGTCGGCCCATCCCTCGTTGTAATGGCGGATGATGTTGACGCAGATCTTCGCCCACTTGGCGAAGTCCTTGCCACCCCAGTGGAACGGCCCGTTGTTGACGCCGTGAAGGGGCTTGATGCGGCCGACCTCCCTCGAGAAATCCACGACCACCTCTCGCACGGCGGGCTCCAGGACCGCGGCATCGCCGGTCCGCAGAAGCCCGGCCATCGCCGCCGCCGCCCCGCCGGCCATTTTCAGCACGCCGCGTCGAGTGGTTCTGGGACCTGACACTGTGGAAGGAAAGACCGAGGCCATGGATCGCATCTCTGGCATGCTTTCCGGCGCCCATAACCGTGGACGGAACGTTGACTCGCCAAGCGTACAGCCGAAGAGGGCTTTCGCCAAGCGGTTGACAGTACCCGCCTACCCCAAACGCAAGGGAACCCGAGGCGCATGTCTGCCGCCGGCTCGTGGAGCATCCGAAACAAAGCCCCCGCACCGCGGCAACGAATCGACTCCGTGACCAACTTCTTGGTTAAGTGGGGCTGCGGACCGTCCGATCCGTTAATGCAGCCATTTGCATACCGCCCGGCCGTCCACCACGGCTGATAAGTGCGCGAGTCCATTCGGGGGATTGCCTCCATGAGCGACACAACGACTAACCGGGCCGGGGGGCCAAGCGTTCAAGAGCCGTCCGCCGGCGATGATCCATCGGTGCAAGATGGGTTGGAGGTCCTCCAAGGCGCGCTCGCCCCGTCCCCGCTGGATCGGCCCACCTCGTCCGGCGACGCCGGTCTCCATCTCAGCGCCGAGGAGATGGCCACACTCCACTCCCGCCGGGCATTCATCCGGACCCTGCGTTCCCGCAACATCGGCCTGAGCAGGATCAAAGAGGCGATCCGGTACGAAGAAGAGTTGGAGCTGCTGCAAATTGAGTTGGTCAAGTTGCAGCGGTGGATTCAGAAGGAAGGCAGGCGGTTGACGATCATCTTCGAGGGGCGCGATGCCGCCGGCAAGGGCGGAACCATCCGCCGATTCGTCGAACACCTCAACCCCCGCGCCCTGCGCGTCGTAGCCCTGCCCAAGCCCACCGAGGAAGAGCGCGGTCAATGGTACTTCCAGCGCTACATGAGGCACTTGCCCAACAAGGGCGAGATCGTCTTCTTCGATCGAAGCTGGTACAACCGCGGCATCGTCGAGCCCGTCAACAACTTCTGCACGCGCCAGGAATACGAACGCTTCATGCAACAGGTACCGGAATTCGAACACATGCTCGTCGAGGACGGCGTCGTCCTGGTCAAGTTCTGGTTCTCGATCTCCCGCGAGGAACAGCTTTGCCGTTTCAGATCGCGGGAGAACAATCCGCTGAAGCAGTGGAAGCTCAGCCCGCTGGACGGCCGGGCCCAGGAACTGTGGGATGCTTACACGAAGCACAAGGAGCTGGTCTTCAGCCGGACCCACACCAGCTACAGTCCGTGGATCATCGTCAAGGCCAACAACAAGAAACGCGCCCGCTTGCACAGCATCCGCTACGTGTTGTCGCTGATGGACTACGACGGCAAGGATCAGGCCGCCGTGTCGCTGCTGCCGGATCCTAACGTCGTGACGCGGTTTCACCGCAACGCGGTGAAGATCGACTGATTGTTCATCCCGCAGACGAAAACCGGACGCCCGCATGGGTCGACCCGTTGAGTCGGGGCGACTGGATTTGAACCAGCGACCTCTTGACCCTCCGGCGTACATAAGCCTGACCATAAGCCATTGGAGTACAAATGGTTACGTCAGATCTTGGTGTGTGATCTGATCCTGATAGGACAGGATAGAGCGAGGTTGCGCCCCCACTCCGTACCGCGCGGCCTGCTGGCCCCCTGATGACCTGTCCGCTCGCCGGCACTCCGCTTGCCCAAGCGTCCTTACGACGAACGGATTCCCAGACCCGCACACCCTCTCGCCCCCATGGTTGCCGCCCGAGCCGCCCGCGTTTGCCCGGCGCGGCGATTGTGCTACCATTGATGATCTGAACCATCCTGGTCGACGACCGCCGCCCCGCACGGCGCGTCGACGGTGGTCCGGGGCGTAGCTCAGCCTGGCCTAGAGCGGTCGCCGCGGCGACAGGTCGCAAGATGTGGAGGGTTGGAGAGAACCGAGATTCCGGGGCGTAGCTCAGCCTGGCCTAGAGCGCTTGAGTGGGGGTCAAGAGGTCGGTGGTTCAAATCCTCTCGCCCCGATTGTAAGTGTCGGAAACGGCCGGAATTGCGAACACTCGCGAGCCCGGCCGTTCCGTTGTCTGCCCCTTTATTCACGTTCTGCCCCTTTACCCCACGTGCAGCTTGATCCGCTTCGCCGCCTCCATCGCCCGCTTGTCCCGCACCTTGAAGTAGACTTCGGTGGTTCGCGTCGAGGAATGGCCCAGCAGTCGAGACAGTACCTCGATGGGTACTTCGTTACTGTCACTCACTTGTTGGGCGAACGTGTGCCGTAGCTGGTACGGCGTGAAGCCGCCGTGGCGCCGCAAGATGGAGCGTAGGCCAGCGGGGGTGTAGGGCTTGCCCAGACGTGACGTGAACACGTGGCCGTCGCCGGGCTCCAGGGCTTCCAGAACCTCGCGGGCTCCGTCGGTTAAGTAGATCGTCCGGGGCTGCCCCGTCTCGTTGGCCGTTTTGTGCTCTGAGAGGATGCACAGCCCCACGTCGAGGTGCACGTGATGCCATTGCAGGCTACATGCCTCGGACGGCCGGCAGCCGGTCTCCGCGATGAAGCGGAGTATCTGCTGTGCCCGCTTGGTCTGTTTCGGCAGGCCGTCCAGAACCTCGTCAAGCCGGGCCGGGGCAATGTCCCTCGCCGGTCGCGGCGCCTTCGGGAGTCTCGGGGGCTCGGGGCTGCACGCTGTCCACCCTTGCCCGTGCGC
>JACQVT010000607.1 GCA_016209665.1 Planctomycetota bacterium
CCCGGGCCCCGAGCCCCGGGTCCCGAGCCCCGAACCCCGATTTGCCCTTTGGCTACGTGGCCTTGCTGGCGATGTCGCGGCGGCAATAGGCGCCGTCGAACCTGATCCTGGCGCAGGCGTCGTAGGCCCGGCGCTGGGCATCGGGGATGGTCTCGCCAAGGGCGGTGACGCCAAGGACACGGCCGCCCGCAGTGACAGTTTTACTGCCGACCTTGCGGGTGCCGGCGTGGAAAACGACGACGTCGGGCATCGCGGCGGTGGCCTCCAGGCCGGCGATGGCTTTGCCGCTTTCGTACTGGCCGGGGTAGCCGCCCGAGGCCAGCACGACGCAGACGGCGGCCCGCGGATCCCAGTTGAGAGTGACGCGGTCGAGGCGGTCGTCGACCACGGCCTCGCAGACGTCGAGCAAGTCGGTCCGCAGCCGCATGAGCAGGGGCTGGGCCTCGGGGTCGCCGAAGCGGCAGTTGAACTCGAGGACCTTGGGGCCGGCGGTGGTCACCATCAGGCCGGTGTACAGCACGCCTCGGTAGGTGATGCCCTGCGTGCGCAGGGCGTCGACGATGGGGACCAGGATTTCGGACTCGATCTGGCGGATGAGCTTGTCGTTGAGCAGGGTGGTCGGGCTGTAAGCGCCCATGCCGCCGGTGTTGGGGCCGGTGTCGCCGTCGCCGATGGGCTTGTGGTCCTGGGCGCTCTCCATGATGTAGATACTGTCCCGGTCGACGAAGGCGAGCAGGCTGATCTCGGAGCCGACGAGCCGCTCCTCGACCACGACGGTGTCGCCGGCAGACCCGAACTCCTTGGCCACCATGATGCGTTCCAGAGCGATCAGGGCGTCGGCGGGGTCGTCGCAGACGATCACGCCCTTGCCCTTGGCCAGACCGGCGGCCTTGAGCACGATCGGGTGGTCGCGGCTGGCGATGTAGGTGCGGGCGTCCTTGTACTTGGTGAAGATCCGGGCGTCGGCGGTGGGCACGGAGCGGTGGCGCATCAGCTCCTTGGCGAAGGCCTTGTCGCCCTCGATGCGGGCGGCCGCCTTATCGGGGCCGAACGCGCGGATCTCCGCGGCCGCCAGTTCGTCGATGAGGCCCAGGCACAGTGGGTCCTCGGGGCCGACGATGGCCAGGTCGATCTTCTGCTCGCGGGCAAACTTCACCAGCCCGGCGACATCATCGGATTTGATCTCGACGTTTTCGGCCACCTCGGCCGTGCCGGGATTGCCCGGCGCGCAGTACAGCTTGCCGAGCCGAGGCGACTGGGCAATCTTCCAGGCCAGGGCGTGTTCCCGGCCACCCGAACCGATCAACAGAACGCGCATCGTGGTCATCCTTCCGCGGCGGATTGTGCCCGCGCTCGGATCGACGTTAGCACGATCGGGGCCATCTCGCCAGTTCAGGAACCTCTATGGAACTCCCCGTGCACGCGTTCGAGCGTCTGCACGAACCGCTCGCCCAGCAGATCGCGGGAGAACCGCGTTTCGGCGAGCGTCCGGGCCCGCTGGGCCATCGCGGCTCGCTCCCGCGGGTGATCGCGCAGCCAGATGAGGGCGTCGGCGAAGGCGGCGGGGTCGCCGGGCGGCACGGCCCGGCCGATATCATGTTCGCGGATCATGTCGGCCAGCCAGCCGGGGTAGTTGTTCACCACCGGCAGGCCGCAGGCAATGTAGTCGAAGAACTTGTTCGGGGAGGTGCCGTAGTGCATGACCGGGGTGTCAATCAGCACCATCAGCCCCACGTCCATGCGGGGCAGGACCCGAGCCAGTTCGGCCTTGGGGATGGGGCTGACCCAGCGGCAGACCGCGTCGAGGCCCTCGCGACGGCTGCGCTCGATCAGCCGGTCGCGCTCGCGGCCGCCGCCGATGAACACGAGCTGGATGCTCCGCTCGCCCCGGCGGAGCAGTTCGGCGGCGGCGTCCAGAACGGCATCCAGGCCGTTGAAGAAGCCGTGGGCGCCGGTGAACACGACACGGAACGAGCCGGGCGGGCCCAACCTCGGGTCGTCGTCCAGCGGCGTGCGGTCAGGTTTGAACAGATCGACGTCCGAGGCGTTGGGGATCATGGTGATGCGCTCGGCGGGGTACCCGGTGCCGGCGATGGAATCCTTGATGCCGGGCGACAGGGCGACGATGTGCCGGGCGGCGGCGTAGATTCGGCGTTCCAGACGTCGGCCGTACCAGATCAGCAGCGGATTCCGAAGGGCGCCGGCCGAGATCAGAATCTCGGGCCACACGTCGCGGACCTCAAACACGAACGGCACGTGGAGGTATCTCGCCCCCTTCATGCCGGGGATACCCACGGTCAGCGGCGTCGAAGTGGCAAACACCAGGTCGGCCTGCAACGACTTGACGATGCGGGTCGCGACCCTGGCGAAGCGGCCGAACGCCATCGCCCGCCGCAGCAGGCCCATCCTGGCCTCGTAGTACTCCGGGACTTGCAGCTCGCGGATGCCGTCCACGGCGTGCTCGCTGACCCCGCTCCCGCCCGTGGGCCGGATGCCGCCCGGCGCGTACTCGCCGCAGATCATGGTCACCCGATGGCCGGCCCTCAGCAGCCGTTGACTCCATTCATACGAGCGCGTGCCGGTGGCACCCTGCTTGGTGGCGAAATGCTGGTGGATGTAGATAACGTGCATGCGTCGGTCTTTTCGCGGCCGCTCGCGAGGATCGCGGTCATTCTGGAGAGAGCGATCACACCTGTCAAGCAAGGTCGACAGCGTTCGTTGACCGGTCGCGCGGGGCGGGCTAGACTCACCGCTGGTCAACGGGCGGAGGACTCGCCACGGCGATGCAGGCCGCCCGGGTGCGGCGACTTGGGGCGACATGGCGATCGGGATACCAGTTCTGACCGGGGTCATCGTGAGCCAGACGAGGTTCGGGGACGTCGTGCAGGAATTCTGGCCGGTCTTGGCCGCCTCGTTCCTGGTTTCGCTGCTGGCGACGCCGATCTGTCGCCGGCTGGCCCTTCGATCCCGGATCGTGGACCGCCCGGACGACTTTCTCAAGCCGCACAAACAGCCGATCCCCTATCTGGGCGGGGTGGCGATCTTCCTGGGCTGGTTCGTGGGGATCGGACTGGCCCTGCTGGCATCGCGCCACGCCGCGGAAGGCTTGCAGGTCCGGGCCCCGCGGATGGCCGGCATCGCCCTGGCCGGCCTGGTGATCATGCTGGTCGGCCTGTTCGACGACCTGCGGGTGATGCGGCCCAAGCCCAAGCTCATCGCGAATATCACCGTTGGCTTGTTCCTGATCTGGCTCGGCGTGGGGGCGAAGATCATCCAGGTCTTTGTCGGGGGAATGGGCGTCACGTTCGGCCCTCATGAACGATGGCTGGAACTGGTCTACTCGGTGCCGCTGACCCTGCTGTTCGTGGTGGGGGCGTGCAACGCGACGAATCTGATCGACGGGCTGGACGGGCTGTGCACGGGTGTGCTCGGGATCATCTCCATCGGTTTCTTCGCGCTGGCCGCCTATCTGCGGCTGTCCACGGACACCCCGGTGACCAACGAACGCATCGTCCTGGCCCTGGCGATGCTCGGCGGGGCGGGGGGCTTCCTGCCGTTCAACCGGAACCCCGCCAAGATCTTCATGGGTGACGCCGGTTCCATGCTGCTGGGCCTCAACGCCGCCATCATCATGCTGCTGTTCGGCGAGGAGCGGCTGATGAATTGGATGATCGGCGCGCTCATGGTGTTTGGGCTGCCCATCGGGGACATGCTGCTGACGCTGGCCCGGCGGTAGCGGAACGGCCGGCCGCTCATGGAGGGCGACCGAAGCCACTTCTACGATCAACTGGTCGACCGCGGACTCGGCGTGAAACGGGTGGTGGCGATCAGCTACCTGCTGACGACGGCGTTCGTGCTGGTGGGCATCTCCGTGATCTTTCTGCGGATCCGGTACGCGATTCTGGTCTATTGCGCGACGGTCGTCGGCGCGGTGCTGGCGGTCTGGAAACTGAACATGGCCGGGATCGAGCCCGGCCGTCAGACGGGGCGCCCGGCGGTGCCACCGTCCTATCCGACGGCCGAGCCATGAGGTCAGGATGAACAGCGAGTTGCTGATTGAACGGAGACGATGGTTCCGGGTGTTTCCCGAGGGGACGCTCGAGTTCGCGATCATCACGCGGGTGCTGGCTCTGATGCTGCTGATGGCCCTGGGCATCGTGACCGGGGCCCAGCGACCGCTGGTGATAACCGCCCTGGTGGGCGTGCTGTGGAGCGACTACGTCCTGCTTGTCTGGTGGGCGGTGCAGGTGGCGATGGATCTGGAGATGCTGACGGGGCAACCGCGGCCCGCCGATGCGCCGCGGCGGCGAGCGATCGTGGGGGTGACGGTCCTGTTGCCATCGGTGGGGGCGGTGATCGCCGTGCTTCCGTGGGGACGGGTCTTCGCGTTTCTAGGGATCGGGGCTTCGGGGGTGTCCAGGGCGTTGCCGTTGGTCGGAGCCATCGCGTTCGTGGCGGCCCTGGTGCCCGCTTGCCGTGCTTTGCGGGGCGTTCGGCTGGGAGCGGGGCACTGGACGGCGCTGGTGCTGGTCCCGCTGGTCCATTGGTTTGCCCTGCATCGGATCGCCGGGGGCCTGGATACCCGGATTCAGCAGCAGTTGCGCGAGCGGGGCGAACCGCCGCAAAGCTTACGGAGCGCCGGTGCCGCCCTGCTGGCCGCGGACGTGACGTGGGTCCTGAGCATTCTGCCGTGGGCGGTGGTTGTGGTTGTCAGCCTGGCCCGGGGTTGGCCGTCGGGTGGGTGGTCGCGGTTCGGCCCCGTCTGCGGAACGATCCTGGCGGCGGTCTTCGCGATTGCCGACCTCGCGGCCCTGGAGGCCGTGCAGCGCCAGATGGTCAGGCTGGTCCGCAAGCCCTGAACCCGGTGGCAACACACGGGGCGACGATACCCCGGGCGTGGCACCAAGGAGCATCCTATGAAACTGACCGTGGTTGGCACCGGATACGTGGGACTGGTGACCGGCGCGTGCCTGGCCGACACCGGCAACGACGTGGTCGCCTACGACATCAATGCCGAGAAGATCGCCGCCCTGACCCGCGGCGAGTGTCCGATCTTCGAGCCGGGCCTGACCGAGATCATCCAAGCGAACGCCCGGGCGGGCCGGCTGTTCTTCACGACCGATCTGCGACAGGCGGTCCACCATGCCGAGGCGATCTTCATCGCCGTGGGCACGCCGCCGCGGGAGGACGGCTCGCCCGACCTGACCGCCCTGCATTCGGTCGCCGACGCCGTGGCCGACGAACTCAACCATCCCAAGATCGTGGTGATCAAGAGCACGGTGCCGGTCGGCACGGGCGACGCGATCGAGGCCCGGATGAACAAGCGGGCCCGTCATGCCGTCCGGGTGGTGAACAACCCGGAATTCCTGAAAGAGGGCACCGCGGTCGACGATTTCCAGAAGCCCGACCGCGTGGTCATTGGGGCCGAGGCGGCCGAGGCCGCCGATCGCATCCGCGAACTCCATGAACCGTTCGTGCGGAACCAGCGGCCGATCTTCGTCATGCACCGCGCTGCCGCCGAGATGACCAAGTACGCCGCCAATGCCTGCCTGGCCGCCCGCATCAGCTTCATCAACCAGATCGCCAACATCTGCGACGCCCTGGGCATCGACGTGAACGAGGTCCGCACGGGCATCGGCTCGGACGGACGCATCGGCTTTCAGTTCCTGTACCCGGGGGCCGGCTACGGCGGAAGCTGCTTCCCCAAGGACGTGCAGGCCCTGGTCCACGTGGCCCGCCGGGCCGGCGTCGAGGCCGACCTGCTCGAGGCCGTGCACGAGGTCAACCAGCGGCAGCGCGAGGTGCTGTTCCGCAAGATCACCGGCCGGTTCGGTGCGGACCTGACCGGCCGGACGTTCGCCGTCTGGGGCGTGGCCTTCAAGCCCAGGACCGATGATATCCGCGAGGCACCAGCGGTGGTCCTCATCGAGCGGCTGCTGGAAGCCGCGGCGGCCGTGCGGGCCCACGACCCGGTGGCCCTGGCGAACCTGCGGCGGCGGTTCGGCGATCGCATCAGCTACCACACCAACGCCTACGACACCGTCCAGTCCGCCGACGCCCTGGCGATCGTCACCGAATGGAACGAATTCCGCTCCCCCGATTTCGACGAGATGCGCCGGCGGCTGAAGTCACCGATCATCTTCGACGGCCGAAACCTCTACTCGCTGACCACCATGCAACGCTGCCGGTTCGCGTACCACTCCATCGGCCGGCCGAGCCTGCGACCCGCGTGACCCGAAACCGCTGCGTCCACGCTCCCGTATGTGGTCCAACCTCCCCCGTGTGTGGCCGGCGATGCGCCGACCATGACTCGCTCGTCGCTGCGAGCGTGGGTGACGGCTGGTCATGCGAAGAGAAAGACGAATCGCCGCGAAACGTCGCAAGAAACGCAAAAAAGAACCATCTTCTTCCTTTTGCGTTGTTCGCGTCTCTTTCGGCCAACTGCTTCTTCAATGTTGACTCATCGCGGCGCAGGGCACGTCGACCGAAACGATCCGAGTGCCGCCGAACGCCGATGGTAGAGGCAGGTCGGCGCTGCGCTCTGACCTACTGGTCTGGGGTCATTTCGGTAGCGCCAGGGCGCGGCGGATGCGGCTTAGCGTGCGCGGTTTGCCGAGGAGGACCAGGGTTTCGTAGATCGCCGGGCTGATCGTGCCGCCGGAGACGGCTACGCGGATCGGCTGGGCGACCTTGCCCATGCCCACCGAGTGCGCGCCGCAGACCTCGCTCAGAAGCTTCTCCAGCCCCTCGGCCGTCCACGGCTCTTGGGCCTCCAGGAGCGGCAGCAGCGTGCGCAGCATGTCGTAGCCGCCCTTGTCGAGCACCTTCTTGACGGCCGTCTCGTCGTAGCGGACCGCCTCGTCGGCGACGTACAAAAACCCGCACTTGTGATCGATGTCGGCGAACGTCCGGAACCCGCGGTTGACCCGCAGCAAATCGCGTTTCGCCTCAGCGTTCAGGCCGGCCTGGCCGATCGGTGACTCGCTGGCCGCCAGGTAATCGTCGAATGCCGCCGCCAGCCGCTCCTCGCCCGCCGCCGCCGCGGCGTCGGTGTTGAACGCCAGCAGCTTCTCGCGGTCGAACTTGGCGTTGGTCCGCCCGATGCGCTCGATGCTGAACAGGTCGACCATCTCCGCCAGCGTCATCTTCTCCCGGTCGCCGCCGGGCGACCAGCCGAGCAGGGCGAGGAAGTTCGCCAGGGCCTCGGGCAGATACCCCGCCGCGCGGAACGAGTGCACCTCGACGTCGCCGTCGCGCTTGGACAGCTTGCGGCCCTGCATGTCCATGATCAGCGGCAGATGGGCGTAGCGCGGCGTGGCGAAGCCGAGGGCCCGCTGGAGGGCGATGTGGCGCGGCGTCTGGCCGAGGAACTCCTGGCCGCGCATGACCAGGTTCACACCCATGAGGTGGTCGTCGACGACGTTGGCCAGGTGGTACACGGGCATGCCGTCGGCCTTGCGGATAACGAAGTCATCCAGCTCCGAGGCCGCTACGGTCACGTCCCCCGCCACCTCGTCGTGGACGGTGATGTCCTCGGTGGGCGTCCTGAACCGCACGACCACCGGCCGGCCCTCCTCGCGGACCCGCCGGATGTCCGCCTCGTCGGGCAGCCGCGCCGGCCGCGGATAGCGGAACGCCTGCTTGCGCGACTCCGCCTCCTTGCGCATGGCCTCGAGTTCGTCGGCCGTCTCGAACGCGTAGTAGGCCTGCCCCGCCGTCAACAGCTTGTCGATCGCGGCGTCGTACAGCTCCAGCCGCTGCGACTGCACGTACGGCCCGTGCGGCCCGCCCACGCCGATCCCCTCGTCCCACCCCAGGCCCAGCCAGCGCAGATCGTCCATGATCTTCCGCTCGGCCCCCGGAACGTTGCGGGCCGTGTCCGTGTCCTCGATCCGCAGAATGAACGTGCCTGCGGTCTGCCGGGCGAGCAGATAGTTGAACAATGCCGTCCGGGCCCCGCCCACGTGCAGATATCC
>JACQVT010000611.1 GCA_016209665.1 Planctomycetota bacterium
GACCATGAGCATGATCTTGCGAGGCTTTGCGAGCAGGCCGACGAACTCCGCCAGCGTCTTGGCCCCGATGAACCTGCGGCCGTTGGCCCGGCCGTTCATGAAGTCTTCCGTCTTCTTATACGTGCGGTTGAACACCGCCATCGAGTAGCCCCGGCTCTCGATGTTGAGGGCCAGGTTCTCGCCCATTACCGCCAAGCCGATCAACCCGAACTGTTGTCCACCCATGATGTTCCCCGAATCCATCCGTTCCCCACGAACCCCAACGAGCCGCGGGCTTTCGCCCGCGCGGCGTGCCGCTCCCAGCAGAGCGCTCGCGATACAGGAAGTCTCCGCTCAAGACGGCACGGAATCGTAGATTGTACGGAGAACGCCCCTACCCGCAAGCGGACTACGCCAACAACTCGGCCGTCTGTCGGACCATCGCGGGGCCGGCCAGCCTTACCGGGCAAACCTCCGCGCAGGCGGAGCAATCGCCGCACTCCGCCGCCCGGCGGAAGTCCACGCCCAGCGCCGCGTATTCCGCTCGGGCGTGCTCGGACCAGCCGCACTCCTCGTGGTACATCCGGAACCGCATCAGGTCGTTCACCGGCAGCCGGCGGGGGCAGACCTTCGCACACGCCGCGCACATGCGGCAGCTTCCGGCCTGCGAGTCGTGGAAATCGGCCGCGGCCCTGCGTTCGTCGGGAGTCAGATGCGGAGACTTGATCCGCAGCGCAGTAACCGTCTCGACCTGGTCCAGCGTGTCAACGCTGGTCAGGACGCTGTCGGCCCCGGCCTCCAGGTATGCCTTGAGGTGCGGCAGGTAAGTGTCACGGCCCGTCGTCAACGCTTTTCGGGCCCCGCTCTTCATGGACAGGATGCCGATACCTGCCTTCCGCATGGCCCGCAGATGCTTCAGGAACCGCTGTCCCTCCGGGTCAACGTCGGCCCTACCGGGGGCCATATTCGGTACCAGCCGCATCGCCAAGAGGGCCACGTCGAAGTCCTTGGCGTGCTTTTCGACCACCAGTTCCAGCACCTCGTTCATGTCACCGTGACAGACGAAACCGGTGTGGCGGGCCTTGCCCCTTTTCTTGAGGCTGTCCTGCTGCTTGAGGATAGCCTCGGCCTGCCGCGGATCGGGCGAATGCAGCTCGGTCAGGCAGACGTCCGCGTGATCGACCCCCAGCGTGCGGAGCACGGCGTCGATCTCGTCTTCCTTCTCGGGCCGGAAGCTCTTGACGCACAGGAACACCTTCTCTCGATAGGCCGGCGCCGCTTTGAACAGTTCCGCAAACGCCGCGATGCTCGCCCCGCCGCCGTAGTTGGCCGACGTGTGAACGAGGTTGATTCCGCGGTCGATCGCGCTCTGCAGGACGCGGGTACCCACGCTGCCCTTGAGGAGAATGCCTCCGAAGCTCACCAGCGTCACCGGATAGCCCGTCCGGCCCAGCTTGCCGTACGGAAGCGTCGGCTTGCTCGCCGCCGGCCGCGAATCCGCCGGTCGTGACTCCGCCCAAGCCCCCGGCGACGCCAGGGTACCGAGCCCCAGCGCCGCCGCACCAGAGCCCGTGCGCCACAGAAAGGCCCGTCGACTCAATTCGTCGTGTCGCCCGTCAGTCATGGAATCATCTCCCCAGACGAAAACTACAACCGCCCCTTCTCCGCTGTGAGGGCCGACATACTTTACCATCTTTCGTCTTCCCGCGCAAGACGGCCGGCGAGGCACCGGGCCGACTCAGATCGATTTTCCGCTTGCGTTGCCCACAGCCGATCGGGTAGGATCGTTTGAAGGCAATCCCTGGGATCGTGAGCAAGTAAGCAAGGTGGCGTCCGCCAAAGGCCGTGAAGGCGTGGCTGCCGACGCCAAGCCGTCCAAGCTCGCCCATCCCCTCAACCACATGATCCAGCCCCAGGTGGCACCACCGCGGGTGGCGGATGAGCACGCGCCGGGCGAAATCCTGATCAAGCTGAAGGCCAACTCAAAGGTCGCCGTGAACCCACAACAATCGGCGCCGACCGGCGGTAAGGGCGGCGCCATGCCGGCCGGTGCCGGCGGCGGTCTCAATCAGGTCCTCGGCCGACACGGTGTGACCTCGGCCGAACTCGTCTTCAAGCGTACCAAAGGCGTCCCGGAGTTCGAGGCCGCGCGCAGAGCCGGCAGGACTCCATTGCAGGCCGGCGTGGGCCGCCGCCATGCCGACCGCTCTGACCTGGGCCGCTGGTACCGTCTGAAGCTGCCCGCCAATCGCGACCTCGAGCAGGTGGTCCGAGACTTGAACGCCAACCCGGAGGTCGAGGCCGTCGAGCCGAACTACTCGCGCCGACTCGCGGATCCGCCGATCCAGGGCATCCCTGACGGCACCACCGACCCCGAGATTCCGCGGCAATGGCATTTCATCAACGCCCACGTGCAACAAGGGTGGGTTTATCTCCAACAGAACGGCGTGCAGCCCGGCGGGACGTCTGATGTCATCGTGGCGGTCATCGACACCGGTGTGGATTACACGCACCAGGACCTGGTCGGCAATATGTGGGTCAACGGCGGAGAGATCCCCGGCAACAACCAGGACGACGACAGCAACGGCTTCATCGACGACGTCTACGGCTGCAGCGTGGTATCCGACGGCCGCAGCCATGCCGGGGACCCCAAGGACCTTCACGGGCACGGGACCCATGTGGCGGGCATCGTCGCGGCGACGGCCTACAACCAGCTCGGCGGCTGCGGCGTGGCTTTTGGCACCCGTGTGATGGCCGTTCGGGCGGCGGACTACTCCGGCGTCCTGAGTGTCACTGACGTGGCCGAAGGCATCCTCTACGCAGTCGACAACGGCGCCGAAGTCATCAACATGAGCTTCGGAGGATACATGTACTCCCAGGTGGAGGTCGATGCCCTCGAAGTGGCTTTCAACCAGGCGGTGCTCGTGGCGGCGGCGGGGAACGACGGTCTCAACGGCTGGGAGTATCCCTCCTACCCCGCCGCTCTCTACTTCGTTCACGGCGTGATGGCCTCGACCACCTACAACACCCGGGCCTGGTTCTCCAACTACGGCTACGACATCGCCGCCCCCGGCGAGAGCATCTACAGCACCCTGCCCAACAACCAGTATGCGGCCTGGAGCGGCACGTCCATGTCCGCACCGATTGTCTCGGGGGTCGCCGCCCTGTTGCGGTCCTTCTTCTGGCAGCGCGACATCTACTCCAACCGGTTCCTGATGGGCAGTATCTGGCAGTCGGGAAGCCCTGTGATCAACACCTACAAGGCCCTGACGGAGCCGCCGACGCCGGGCGTCAGCGTGCTGGCTGACTGGCTCTTTGACGACACCGGCATCGACCCGGGCAACGACGGCGATGGGCGGGTCGATTCCGGTGAAACCCTTCACATCGCCGTGGAACTCATCAACCGATCGGGCCAGGCCGATGAGGTCACCGCCACGCTGCGGGCTCATGCCGAGGGCGCGCCCCTCGATGATCCCTACGTGACCATCACCACCCCGACCGTGATCTTCGGAAGCATCGGTCCGTTCAACACCGCCGATAACGGATTCATCTACGACACTGAGGGCGTCATCATCGGCGTCGAGCAGCCCTTTGTCTTCACCGTCGACCCCAACTGCCCCAACGATCACCTGATCCCCTTCGAGCTGACGCTTACTTTCCGCGACGGCTGGGACCCCAACCACCCGCAGTATACGCGGATCAGCCGCTTCGAGTATTTCGTGCAGCGCGGACGCAACGTGCCCACGGTCATCACGTCGGGAACGAGCTTCGATCTGACGTCCGACGAGTACTGGATCGTGGGCGGGCCGGTCCTGGTTGAAGCCGGGGCGACGCTGACGATGCACGAGGGGACACAGGTCCAGTGGGGTGCCATCAGCGACGATCCCTACAATCCCGGTCCGCAAAGCGGCTACATGCTGGTCCGCGGCAACCTGGAGATCCAGGGGACCCAGGCCCAGCCGGTCAACATGTTTCCGTCTTACTTTGTCTCCGGCCAGAGGACGAAGATCACCGTCGAGACCGCCGGCCTGTGCAACATGCAGTACGTCAAGGTCCGCAATCCGGAACTGAGCGGCATTCGCTCGATCGACCACGCTTACCTGGAGTGGGACGCCCTCAGTTCCACAATTACCGCGACTGACGTCTCGAGCACGATTTTCCACAAGCTCCGAGGCGGCGGGAGCCTGCGCCTGGGCGACGTGCGGACCTCGCTGTTTGACGCCGGATGGCTGTCGCCCGACTACCCCGGCCGAATGGAGGATTGTGTCTTTTTACAGGACAACGAGAACCTCAAGCCGTTAACGCTCGACGACGTCTTCGCGACCTACGCGCGGGACGCGGTGTTCGGCTATGCGGAGCAGCACGACGGCAAGACTTATGCACTCCTGGCGCTTCCCTGCAATCTGACGTCCGGCTACAACAAGACCAGCCAGGGATACTTCCAGCTCGAATACGCGAATGTCATCGCGGAATACCTCGGCGGCCATGTGGTGGTCATCACGGACTCGGCTGAGCAGACCACCGTCAAGAGTTACGTGAGCAGTCATTCGGGTTTCTACACCGAGCGGTGCGTGGACCCCCCTTCGTTGTATTATGCAATCGGGATGTCGGATGACCCGGTCAATCCCGGCCAGCTCGCCTGGGTAAACGGTGAACCGCTGGCTTATACGAACTGGTATACCGGCGAGCCCAAGGCGACTCCCGGCAAGGGCACCATCGTGACCATACGCGCCTCGGACGGCAAGTGGGCGACGCTCGAAGGAAACATCCTCGGCGAGTGGACGACCAAGAACCTCACCTACGTTCTGGAACTGCCGGCGGGGATCACCGATGCGGACCTGGCCGGCGTTCTCGGTTCCCCGGAACTGATCAACTACGTGATGGCGAACACCGCGCCGCGATTCGTTCACAACGCGTTCCTGAACCCATACTGGGACCCCAACCTCAACCACTGGATGCGGATCAAGGTCCTCTCCTGGCACCGCGATCCGAGTCTCTACGCCCCCCTCCTGGACAACTACTGGGGCACCGACTCAACCACGCTGATCGACCACATGATCGAGGACTACTACGACAACTTCACCAGCGCGCGAATCGAGTACCGGCCGCCGGCGGCACAAGGCTACGAGACAACGTACCCCTTCGCGGAAAGCGTGCTGATCAACGGCGTTTCCGCCGAAACGGTACCGGAACTCGGCTCCGGCCCCACCACCTTCACGATCAGCTTCAACCGCGACATGGACACCAGCATCCAGCCGTTCGTGACCTTCGGTCCGGCCCCGCCGCACACCGATTTTGCGGTTCATCCGATCGGGGACGGCTGGATCGATCCCCGCACGTGGGAAGGCACGTTCTGGATCGTCCCGGTCACGGGCGAGGGGTACCACTTGATGCGCATCTCCGGCGCCGTCGCGGCGGGCGATCCGTGGCTCGTCTCGGGCTACGACGTGGGACGCTTCCGCTTCGAGGTGCGGACGATGGGCGTGGCGGCGATGACCCTCCAGGCCGTCGGGCAGGAAGGCTCCATCCTGCTCACCTGGCAACAGAACGACTACGACCTGATCGCGGGCTACAACCTCTACCGGGCGGACACAGCCAACGGGACCTACACCCGCATCAACAACACGATCATCCCGGTGGGCGGCGAGTCCTACGTGGACACGAATGTCGTGCCGGCCGTGCCCAAGTACTACAAGTTCACGGTGGTGCTGACGGACCTGACGGAGTCGGCCTTTTCCAACGTCGCCTCGGCGGCGGCGCTGGACACCGTCCCGCCGGTGATCACTCACGCCCCGCCCGCTTCTGCCCGGCCGGGGCTGGGCCTGCGGCTGGAGGCCGCCGTCACCGACAACGTCAGCGTCGCCAGCGTGACGCTCAACTACCGGACGGCGGGCGGCGCCCCCGATTACACCAGCCTGGCCATGAACCGCATCAGCGGCAACGACTGGTCGGTCACCATCCCCGGCTCGGCCGTCCAGCCGCCGGCGGTCGAGTATTACCTGGTGGCCAC
>JACQVT010000087.1 GCA_016209665.1 Planctomycetota bacterium
CCACGTGTAGCGGACCGTGTACGTGATCACCGCCTCCTCGTCCGGCTTGAGCTGGACCGGAAACTCGATCGTGCGGGCGTCGGTCTTCTCGTACTTGTGCGAGCTGTTCTTGATCTCCCAGTTCGTCCAGCGGAAGAGGTTCTCCTTGGCGATGACCTTGACCGCCTCGTTCTTGTGGTTGCGGAGCTTGATCTCGACGGTTTCCTCCATCCAGTCGCGCTGGGTGTCGATCTTGAAGTCGACCTGGCGGCGCTCGCCGACGACGTCGAACGCGCTGCCGAGCTTGATCAGAAGCTGCTCGTCCTTGGGCGTGTGGTCGATGGCGTCCTCGCCGATAAACTCGAGGCTCGCATCGGCGGTGTCCTGCTTGCTCACGCGGATGCGGCCGGCGGGCAGCGGCATGCCCAGCCCGTTGTCCTTGGCGTTCTTGAACCGCAGGTAGATGTCGATCTTCTTGTTGGACTGGCTGCCGTAGTTACGGTCGGTCATCGGGTTGCCGAAGAAGCCGCGGAACTCGGGCGGCAGACCATAGTAAACGAGCACCTTCTCGGCCTTGACGCCGCGGGCGGTGGGGAACAGCTCGATCTGCTGGGTGGCGTTGTCGGCGATGGTGGTGGGCCGGCCCAGCGTGTACAGGTGGTACTCGAAGAAGGCCTTCTCCTCGAAACCGGCCGCTTCGGGCGCGGCGGCCATGTCCATCATCACCCGCCCGCTCTTGGGGACGATGCGCTGGGGCTTCGGGGCCCGGTGCACGTCGCCGGCGATCAGTTTCAGCCTGGCGTCGGCGTAAGTGGCGCCGGACTTGTTGAGGATGCTGACCCACGAGCCGATGTCGAGCACGGCGCTGTTGGCGTCCTCGCCCTCGGCGTAGACGACGTTGTAGTCCGCCCACCAGGTGATGCCCTCGGTCTGGTAGGTGACGCGGGTGCGGTGCTGGCCGGGCTTGGCGGCGGCGACGCGCCAGACGAGCGTGGGCCGCGTGATCAGGCCGCCGGGCAGGTCGGGGAACGTGGCGGCGGCGTAGTGCTGGACGACCTGCACGGCGCCGTCGGCGTTCTTCAGGATGACGCCGCCGTCCGAGCTGCTCAGCAGCGTGCCGGTGAACGTCTGGGCCTTCTCGCCCTGAGCCTGGACGAGCGAGATCTGCTTGTCGAGGTAGCGTTCCATCAGCTTGTCGCGGCTGACGAGGTCGAACTGGTAGCTTTGTTCGAGCACGTGCGTGTTGGCGGGGTCGGTCAGCGACTCGAACATGACGGTTGTGGGGTCGAGCCGGGCGGCCACGTCGGTGAAGCGAATGGTGCTGACGCCCTGGCCGAGATCGACCGGCCGCTCCTGCTTGATGACGGCGTAGCCGGGGATTTCCGACATGGCAAAGCGGCGGCCCTCACCGACGACGGGGCGGTACAGCTCGGGCGGGACGGCGCCGGGGGCGGCCCGGCTGTAGATGGTCAGGGCGACGCCGGAGTCGGACTCGGCGGCGAGCGCCGGGTTCGCACCGGCGGCGATCAGCACGGCGATGGCGGCGGGGATGGCGGCAAGTTTCGTCAAGGCTGGCATGATAGGGGCTCCTTCATGTGGTAGCACACACTCTATTAGACGCGGCCGTCGGAGGTCTGGTTCCGCCCGACAATAGGAGTTTAACGTCGCGGCAGCGGGTCGGCGAGGGTGTTATTGACGCAGAAGGGTCGTAGGCGCGGGGGTGGTGGGAAGCGGGGTATTCCTGCATTGTCGAGAGTGGGGGGCACATGGCAACCACCAAGGTGGCGGACAAGCGCGATGGCGGGACAAGCGCACCGGCGAGACGCCGGTGCCACAAAACCAGGCAGGCGGCGATCACACACCGGCGTCCCCGACGCCGGGAGGCGCCGGTCAAAACGCCACGCCACGAGGATGGAGATGCGCCGGCGTGGTTGCTCCGGTCCCCGATCTATCGCCGTCTGCCGGTCCGCGAGCGGGCGCGGCTGGATCGGGCGATCATTCTTCGGCCCGCCGGCTGCAAATCGATCGACGCCATCGCGGAGCATTTCCACCTGGTCGAGAAGTACGGGATCTCGGTGACCGCGCTGCGGACGTACGCGGGCAAACTCGAGGAGTTCGTCAAGCCGACCCTCACCTCACAGGTGCTCGCGGGGGTGCTGGGGTGTCTGCCGGTATCCTATCGGCGGCGACTGGTCGCGGGCAGTGAGGTCATGCTGGTCAGCCGGATTCTGCAAGCCCTGAACGACGAGAAGATGGGGTTGACCGTGGCGGAACTGGCCAGGCTGGGCTCGATTTTGTCGGGGCTGGCGAGGCGGGGCGCCGCGTCGAATCGGCCGGCCGGCCGCGGGAAGCCGTCTGGAACCGATGCGCGACCAGACGAATCCGCCGACCGAAATGGGCCCGATCCAGTGAAAATGGCGCGGACCGTTCGGCTGCTGTATGGGCTGTCGTGGCCGCTGAGTGGCACGGGGCGTGATGGGGATGGCGGAGGGTCGGGACCGTCGTCGCCGGATGGAAACCGACCGTCCGAGGCAGTACGACGGAGTGAAGAAGATCCGTCCCATGTCCACCCTGAAGAAGGCACCCCTTGAGGCTATTTCGGCGCCCGCGGCGTTGTACACCGGCGAAGTGGTGTCCATGTTCGCGCTCTGCGTTACCACAAGCAGGACCAGACGAACCGGCTGATGCTCACTCTCGAGGCGGCCATCGTGCCGTTGTTCGTGGTGGACGTGGTGCTGCTGGTATCGGGCGTGCAGCGGTAGCGGACGTATGAATGTGTGAACGTGTGAACGTATGAATGAAAAGGCCAGTTCTTTTCTTCGTTCATACGTTCACACATTCATACGTTGACACCCTTCCTCTTGAACTCGGCCACGCACGAGCCTACAGTCTCACCGTACCTTCAGGAGGACCTCGGCCAGATGCAGTATCGGCGGTTCGGCAAGACGGGGATGAACCTCTCGGTGTTCACGCTCGGGCTCATGCGGTACATGAGCGACGATCCCGAGCAGTCCACCCAGGTGGTGCGACGAGCGGTGGAGTTGGGGATCAACCACCTGGAGACGGCGCGGGGCTACGGAACGAGCGAAGAGCTGCTGGGCCGGGCGCTCAAGACGATCGACCGCGGCAAAGTGTACATCACCACGAAGATCGCGCCCAAGGAAACCTACGACGAGTTCATGCGGGAGTTCGAGACGTCGATGAAGCACATCGGCATCGACGTGCTGGACAACCTCGATCTGCACGGCGTCAACAACGAGCAGTCGTTCGGCCGGGCGGTCAGCGAGCGGGGCACGTGGCGGGCCGTCCGCAAGCTGATGGACTCGGGGGCGGTGCGGCACGTCGGCTTTTCCACGCACGGCAAGACGGACACGATCCTCAAGACGATCAACACGGAGCGGTTCGAGTCCGTCAACCTGCACTACTACTGGTTCTTCCAGACCAATGCCCCGGCGGTGGCCCGGGCCGCGGAGCTGGACATGGGCGTATTCATCATCAGCCCCAACGACAAGGGCGGGAAGCTGTACGAGCCGAGCGCGAAACTGGCGCGGCTGTGCGCGCCGCTGTCGCCGATGGTCTTCAAC
>JACQVT010000613.1 GCA_016209665.1 Planctomycetota bacterium
GGCCAGGCCGGTGCCCCAGCCGGCAGTTGGGACGACTTCGCCCCGGGCGGCTTCGAGTCGGAACTGGGAGCGGGCTGGAACGGCTCCGACCTCGACGCGGGCGGCGACGCGCTGGCGGTGGGCAGCGATTTCGCCCCCACGCCGGACCTGCGGAACAAGGTCGACTATGTCGCATGGTACGAGCAGAACTGCCTGGTGCCCGATGACCAGAACGCCTACCACAGTTACGCCGCCATGCTGGACGGGGTCCAGAACCGGCCGGACGGCCTGCTGAGCGATCGCTACAACGACCGAACGGAATATGGCCCGCCCGAGCCGTGGAACCCGGCGGATTACCCCACGTGGGAAGCGTCGTATCAGGCGACGCAGGGCCTCATCCAGCAGTTCCGCGAGGGCAGTCAGGATCCCCGGGGGTACAGCTCCCCGGTGATCTTCTCCGACGAGTGGCCGGAAAGCGAGCGGACGCTGATCGCCTATCTGCTGCCGTCGCTGGCCGGTTTCCGCGCGGTGACCAAGGCGACGCTCTCGCAGGCCTGGCGGAGCGAGGATGGAACCGTCCCACCCCAGCAGATGCGGGATGCGCTCCAGACCTGCCTGGGTAACGCGGTGCACTTGCAGGGCGGAGCGACGCTGATCGAGCGGCTCGTGTCGATCGCCGAACGCAGTCTGACCGAGGAGAACGCCCGCTGGGCTCTGCATCGCGGCGTGTTCCCCTCCGCCGGCGAAATCGAAACGACGTTCAACCTGCTCAGAGAGCGGGACACGGCCGACCCTGATCCGGCGGGCTGGGTCAAGAGCGAACATGCCTGCGCCATGGACCTGACCCAGTACCTGTTCGAGCCCACCGAGCCCGGCGGACAACCGCAACTGAGGCCCGACCGGCTCGAAAAGATCATCGGTATGACCATCACGGAGAACGACGAGACCAAGCAGAAACTGCGGAACCTCACGGCGGAGGATGCAAAGGATGCGATCCAGCACTACAACACGTACTACGCGAAGCTCGACAGCCTGGTGAAGAACTCCTGGCCGGGCGCGCTGCCGGAGAATCCGGACGTGCTGGCCGAGCAGATCAACGACAAGAATGCCCTGGCCGGCATGATCCTGCCCTCACTGAACCGGGCCTACGAGCTGATGCGGCGGACCGAGGCCCAGCGCCGGGCGACCCAGGTGATCTACAGCGTCGAGTTGTTCCGGGCCCGTCACGGCCGGTATCCCGGCTCGCTGAACGAGCTGCCGTACGAGGAGGTCCAGGACCTCCGCACCGATCCGTTCAGCGGCCAGGACTTCGCCTACCGCGTGACCGATACCGGAGCCATGCTCTACTCCGTCGCCAGCGACGGCCGGGACGACGGCGGCGTGCACGCGAGAACCTGGGAGGATGGCGGTAAGCCCGCCGACCACGTCTTCTGGCCGCCGCAACCATCGAGGTGATTCATGCCACGGCTGTTGTATACCTGCATCCTGTTGACCTGTGCTGCCCCCGCGTTGGCCGTTGACCCGCCGGCTCCCAAACCCGAACCACCAGGCGTTCCAGGCACGACGCCCCAGACCGTGCTGCGGCTCGCCACGTCGTCGGACGGTCTGCGGTTCTCGGAGCCGGGCGAAGTCTTCGTCCGCGGCGGCTCGGCGCCGGCCCTCGTGCGGCTCGAGAGCGGCGAACTGCTCGCGGTGTTCGAGTACGCCACAAAAACGGATAATCCGAACAAGTCGTCTCTTTATGCCTCGCGCTCCAAGGACGCGGGCAAAACCTGGTTGCCGCCCCGCCCGGTCGGGATCCGGGGGTTGGCGGACAAGCTGCGGATCGGCCGGCCGACGTTGGTGGTCATGCCGAGCGGTCTGGTCCGAATGTACTTCACCACCGCCGAGCCGACCGACCGCGCCCGGGCCCGGACTGGGGCGAGCATCCAGTCCGCCGTGACCCGCGACGGCATCGAGTACCGGCTCGACCGGCAGGTCCGCATCGACGTGCAAGGTAAGTCATCTACCGGAGGAAGCGCGGGGACAAGCCCCGCGGCTCGTTGCGTCGCGTTCTGGACGGACAAACAGATGATGCTGCTCGTCTCGGGCGAGACTTCGTCCTCGGCCGGCGGCTCCAGGGCGGGCGCGGTTCAGCAGTTCACCTCGCGCGATGGCCGGACGTTCTGGGCGCCCGACCGCGCCCGGCAGGCCGGCTCGATCGGCCACGTCCTGCAACTCGATGGACGTCACTGGCGGATGTACATCTCGTCCGGCGGCGCGATTTACTCGCGCCTCTCCAGCGACGGCCTCCGCTGGCAGGGCGAATCCGGCGCCTGTCTGAAGAACGGGCTTGATGCCGCCGTGGCTCCCGCCGGCAAAGGCAAGTATCTGATGCTCGTCGCTTCGCCCGTGAGCAAGCAGGACGAAACGGCCAAAGCCCTGGTCACGATCGCCGCAGATGCAACCGCGGCGGGTGTCGCCAAGAATGATCGCCCGCAACCCAGGACCGGCGATGTCGGCGCAAACGCTCCTCAGCCGGTGGCGCCCCCGTCCGACACCAACACGCCTTCAACAAGCTGGGACAGCTTCACGCAGGCCGACTTCGGCAGCGAACTGGGCGACGAGGCGAACGAGGTGGCCGGCGATCCATCCGAGGCGCTGCCCTCCGACGCGCAGGGCTTTGCCCCGGTGCCCGATCTCAGCGGTCATTTCGACTACATCGCCTGGTACGAGCAGAACTTCATCCAGCCGCCGGGCCAGAACGCCTACGAGAGCTACCGCAACGTCTTCGCTGCGATGGACATGCCCGACGAGGTCTTCCGCGACCGCTACAACGCGGGCGACCAGACCGGTCCCCCGGCGCCCTGGAGGCCCGCGGATCAACCCAAGTGGGAGGAATGCTTCCAGGCCCAGCAGAACGTGTTCGAGCAGCTCCGTGCCGCCAGCCAGGACCCGCGGCCCTGGAGCACGGAGATGACTTGGCCTGAGGGCCAGGACCACCTGCTGTATGGCTGCCTGCTGCCTTCGCTGAACGTCATGCGCGGGGCTAACCGGGCCATGATGTCGCAGGCCTGGCGAACCGAGACCGGGACCGTGCCCGCGGAACAGATGCAGGATGCCGTCTCGACCGTCCTGGGCACCGTCGCCCACCTGCAGAACGGCACCACGCTCATCGAGCGCCTGGTCGCGTTCGCCCAGCGCAACCTCGCTGAAGAAAACGCCCGCTGGGCACTCAAGCAAGGCGTGTTCACCAGCGCCGCCGACATCGAAGCCGCGCTGAACATGCTCCAGGAGCGAGATGTGCCCGAGATCGAGCCCGGCCGCTGGATTCTCGGCGAACAGGCGGCCCACATGGACGTGATCCAGTACCTGTTCGAGCCGAGCCAAGCCGGCGATGAACCAAGATTCCGATCGGATCGGTGGCCCAATCTGAGCAAATTCACCAATGGTCTCGGCAGCGAAGAAGACGTCGAGGCACTCCAGAACCTGAGCCTCGATGAGGTCCGTGGCTCCATTGAGGCCATCAACGCGTTCCACCACGAACTCAAGGCGAACTGGGACGCAAGCTGGCCCTACAC
>JACQVT010000626.1 GCA_016209665.1 Planctomycetota bacterium
GAGTTTGATCCACTCATCCGCGATCAACGGGGCGAACCCGCGGTCGATCTGCATCATGGTGCGGTATGCGGCGTCAAGCTGGTCCAACACCAGGGCCATCTGAACCGGATTCGTCTCGACGAGTTGGCGGAGGGCGTCGAAGTGCAGTTGGCTATCGACGGGGCTCACGTTGCGCGGGTTCGACCGGTAGTATTCGAGCAGTTCCTTCCAGCCGCTGCCGGTGGCGTCCAGGCCGTCGCGGGACTGGCCCCAGCGGAACGCTATCTCGGCCTCGACGAAGCGGGCGATCGCTCCCCGCTTGGGCTCCAGGGCGGCCATCGCCTGGGCCACCACCGGATCCACCTCGCCGTGGGTCTCGGGGGCATTGGGGTCGCGCGGGCGAATCCGGGGCAACCGGCCGGACGGTTGACGCGGGTCCCCGGCCGCCTGGGCCGCCAACGCGACCCACCGGTTGGCCAGGTCCTCCATCTTGCGGTTCATCGCGATGTTCGCCTGCGTGAGCTGGGCCTGGTATTCGCTGCGCTGTTCGGCCGATAGCGGCCGGTCCGCCATCGCCATCTGCGGGAACAGCAGCATCCACGGGGCTCCCTTCTCGAGGGTGTCCCGGTCAAGCTGCCCCATCTGCGTGAGATGAATCCAGGCGGCGGCGATCGGGTTTGCCAACGACGGCTTGGATTTGGGCGGCTCGACGGCGTCATAGACCGCCTGGTGCTGGGGGGTCAGGTCCGACATCAGCGTCAGCATCAGTTCGGGGTCCCGGCCGCCGACCGTCTGCAACTCGCGCAGGTACGTGCGGACCTGGGCGAGGGCCGCGGTGAACGACCTGGGCTCTTTCATCAGCGGCACGAGGCTCTCCCACGCCTGGATGAAAGCTTCCTCGGCGGCCTGCTCCTGTCCGAACCGCAGGTGCGCCGAGCCGAGGCGGAACTGATTGACGGCCTCCTGCGTCGGTGCGGCCTGGGCCCCCGACCGACCGGCGGCGCCGGAACGCTTCTCCAGCGGGGCGATCGCCGCGTCGTACTTCCGCTGGTCCTTCTCGTCGAGCGGCCGGTCCTCGAGCCTGCGCGGCTTGAGGCTCCGAGTGCCGAAGCCGGCCTGCGGTCCCAGGCCGCCCATCGGGCCGGGAGGCAGGGGCTGACCCGGGCGCTGCGGCCGGGCCGGTCCGCCGTCGAACTGGGCGAAAAGCGGAACGGCGCTTAATGACACAAATACGACACTCAGGATCAGTCTGGGCGTTTTCATGGGCGAGCGTCTCCGGCGGGAGGAGTCCCCACGGGGCGCTGCCCGTGGGCTGGGGCGTGGTTAGGTCCTCAGCACGAACTCCACCACCCGATCATAGGGGTCGGTGGGGTCGCGGTGCGATCCAGCATACTCCCAACGGCCGGTCGATGTGAATAGCTGGACCACGGCGTCGTGCTGATCGTGGCCGATCTCCGCCAGCAGCCGGCCGGCGGGGGCCAGGACGGCCGGGGCCTCGGCCGCCAGCCGCCGGTACATCTCCAGACCGTCGCCCGAGGGCGGCGTGAGGGCCACCTTGGGCTCGTGGTCGCGGATATTGGGTGGCAGTTTGGCCCAGACGGCATCGGCGATGTAAGGCGGATTGGTGACCACCAGGTCGAACCCGCCCGCGGGCACGGCATCGCCCGGCAGTGCCGTGCAGTCGGCCTGGATGAATTGCAGACGGCCATTGAGGGCGTGTCTTTCCGAGTTCAGGGCCGCGACGGCCAGGACGTCGGCGGAAACATCGGTGGCGACAAGGGTTGTATTCGAGGCGTACTTGGCGATGGCGATGGCGATGCAGCCGCTGCCGGTGCCCATATCGAGGATTCGCCAAGTCCGGTCGGGCTTCTGTCGGCAGATTTCGATCGCTCGCTGGACAAGGGCCTCGGTCTCGGGCCGCGGCACCAGCACGGCGGGCGTCACGATGAAATCGAGCGAGAAGAACTCCCGCGAGCCCAGCAGGTAGGCGATCGGCGCATGGTCACCCGCCTGCCGCACCAGTTCGCGGAAGGCCGCCCGCTGCTCGGCCGTAGGCTCGGCTTCGTACCGCGTGTACAGCTCGATCTTGCGGCAGTTCATCGCCCGAGCCAGCAGCAACTCCGCCGCCAGCCTCCCCCCCTCCACCCCCCGCTCGCCGAACCACCGCGCGGTCCACTGCAAGAGCCTGCCGACGGTCCAGACCTCTGGCTTCTCTGGCATGCAGTCCAGTATACCACGATTATGCGGACCTGGGCCATCTCCTCAAGCGATCGGTGAGACCGGATCCCGCGGCCATGACACCCTGGCTACCTCCCGAAGGCGGACGGTATAATGACGAGAAGTGATCGCCCGGAGTGCCAGGGGAAGTCAACGTGATTGTCTACAGGACTGGCCGGCCGACCGTCCGGCAATTGACTCCGAGGCCGGACAAAGACCTGCTTGCCGGTCCGGGACAGGCACCGGGCTTGTCGACGACGACCCAGCGACCGGACGTTAGTGTGGAGCATTACGCGATCAATGTTGGCAGGTTGAAGGAGCCGTTGAAGGCGATACCGGACGATGTCGAGCAAGGTGGTAGCCGAGGCCACGTGGCGATCGCACCGATGGACGGAAAGGGCGACGTGGATCGCAAGCTCCTGGAAGAGTGGGCGGCCCATCGAGAGCAGGGCGTCCAGCATTATTTGACCGGAATCTTGCTCGATGCGATCGTCGAGGCGA
>JACQVT010000627.1 GCA_016209665.1 Planctomycetota bacterium
GTTCCTGGGCAGCCACCGGCTCAAAGGCACCACGCTTCGCGACGGCGAGGCCTGGGCCATCATCAACGATCGAATCGTGCGCGTCGGCGAGCACATCGACGGATTCGAGCTGCAGCGGGTGGAGCGTTATCGGGCCTTCCTGGCCAAGGACGATCTGAGTGTCGTGTTATCGCTCCCGTTGCCGTACTGAAACCGGCGCTGACCCTGGAGATAGCAACTAAAGTGCTCCGCGGCAATACACGATGTCAGGAGCGGTATCCCACGTTACAGGCACGATGGGACGATTCACGGTCTTACGGAAGTGAGGAACAAACATGAAAGGCACGAGGAAGTCAGGATTCAGTCTGATCGAGCTGATCATCGTCATCGTGATTCTGGCGGTGATCTCGGCGATCGCGTTGCCCCGCATCAGCCGCGGCGCCAAGGGGGCCAACGAGTCGGCGGTGGGCCAGAACCTGGCCCTGATCCGCAGCGCCATCGAGACCTATGCCGCCGAGCACGATGGCACTTTCCCGGGCACGGACGAGGCGACGTTTGTCTCCGGCCTGACGAAGTTCTCCGACAAGGCGGGGGCGACGAGCGACACCAAGGACTCGGCCACCGGCAAGATCTACGGGCCGTACCTGCTCAAGATCCCCCCGCTGACCGTCGGCGCCAACGCCGGCAAGAACACCGTGACGGTGGGCAACACCGGCCCGGCCGCCGGAGGCACCACCGGCTGGGTGTACAACTACAAGAGCGGCCAGCTCATCGCGAACTGCGCTGACACCGAGCTGGCGGAGAACGGCACCAAGTTCAACACCTGGTGATGTTGCCACATGTCCGTCCGGCCGAATCGTCCCACTGGACGTGAGAACCAGCCCGGCGGTCCGCCTGCGCGGCGGACCGCCGGCTTCTCGTTGCCGGAGCTGCTGGTCGTCATCGTGGTCCTGGCCGTGATGGCCACGGTGGGCATCAGCCGGTATGCGGGCTCGGTCGTGCATCACGAGCTGCACGCCGCGGCCCGGCGCGTCCAGGCCGACCTGGAGCTGGCGCGGCAGCGGGCCATCGCCACCGGCGCCGGCCAGACCGTCCAATTCACGGCGGGCACCGGCCGTTACAGCCTTCTCGGCGTGGCCGACATCAACCGCCCCGGCAGCACCTACGCGATCGATCTGGCCGGCTCGCCCTACCAGGTCACGATAGCGAGCGCCAACTTCGACGGCGCCGGGGCCAGCCAGATCACCTTTGACGCCTACGGGAAGCCGGTCTTCGCACAGGTTCTGGCGGCCAACGTGATACCGTCGGTCGTGCTGACGGCGGGGGGACGGACGGTCACCGTTGCGCTGGACCCCTCGTCCGGCAAAGCGCATCTGCCCTGAGCGGGGGAGACCGCCATGACGCAGCCGAGCACATCTCGACCACGGCGACGATGCATCGCCTCGTCGGCTTTCACCCTGGCCGAGATGATCGTCAGCCTGACCATTCTCAGCGTACTGTCGGTCGGGGTTGCCTCGGCGGTGCTGGTCGCCACCCAGACGATCGAGAGAGAAGGCGCTCTGTCCACCCGCATCCTCGCGGCGGCGGACGTCTCCAACCAGATGATGGTCGAGTTGGGCTCGGCGGTCAACGTGGTGGAAACGGGGGCCACCGCGGTCACGATGGCCGTGCCCGACCGCGACGGCAACGGCGAGACCGAGCAGATCCGTTACTCGTGGTCCGGCGTCGCCGGCGATCCGCTCAACCGCGAGTACAACAGCGAGCCGGCCTTTGCCATCCTCAAGGACCTTCGCAGCTTTTCGCTCGCCTACGACACCGCCCCGCTGGCCGATCCCGCGGCCGCCGGTAACGAGTACTCCGTGGCCAGCCACAAGTCCACCGCCGACCTCAGCAGTTTCAAGCCCAACGCATCCAAGTGGATCAGCCAGTGCTTCCGTCCGGCCCTGCCCGCCGGGGGCACCGGCTGGAAGCTCAAACGGATATCCATCTACGCTAAGAACATCGGCGGCGTCGACGGTCAGCTTACGATCGAGCTGCGCACGGCCCAGGCGGACGGCCGGCCGGGGACGCAACTGGTTTGTCAAACCGTGGCCTACGAGAGCGACTTGAGCGGCTCATTTACCTGGGCGAGCTTCGGATTCCCCTCGGGAAGCTGCCTGTCGGGCTGGCTTTCACCCAGTCAGTCGTTCTGCCTGATCGTCAAGGGAAGCGTCAACGACAGTTGCGAGCTTCGCTACCACCACAAGAACGCCGCCATCACGAACTACTATCTGGCCACCAGCGACAACGGCGGCGCCAGTTGGTCGATTCTGAACAAGCAGACCATGCTGTTCGAGGTCTTTGCCACCGTGAACGGCGTGAGCGGCGGCGGCACGAGTTCGAGGTCCGCTCTGGCGGCCGTCCGATGGCAACTGAGCGTCGGCGCCGATGCGGCGGCCCAGATCGACGGCGGGGCCCAACTCGTCAACGGACCGGAGTTGATGCAATGAGCGGCAGCAGCGGCAGGACGGCCTCCGAGGCCCGCGCCCGGGCGTTCACGCTCGTCGAGGCGGTGATCTCGACCGTCATCGTCAGCGTGGCGATGGTCGCGGCCCTCACCTCGGTATCGCGGTCGAGCCTGTTCCGACGGATCGCCAACGAGCGGCAGATCGGCTTCCAGCTCGGCCAGCAACTCATGGCCGAGATTCTTTCCAAGGACTACCTGGACCCGGCCTATCCCGGCGGAGGCAGCATGGGGCCCGGCGGCGACGAAACCGCAACCGGCAACCGGAGCCTCTATGACGACGTCGATGACTACAACGGCTGGCTCGAGTGTCCCCCCAGGCTGGCCGACGGCACGGTCATCGCCAACCGGACCCAATGGTATCGCAAGGTCAACGTGGCCTGGGTGCGCCCCACGAGCCCCGACGTGCCCGTCGGCTACGAGACCTGGCTCAAACGAATCACCGTCGAGGTGGGCACCGTGGTGGCGGGCGGCAGCGTCTCGTTCAGCCGGAACCGCCAACCGAAGGCCACGCTCGTGGCCCTGGCGGGACAAGGGCGTTGACGGAACCCAAAGATGCGTGGACAGCGGCACCAAACGGCGAGCGGCAGCAAGCGTCGGGCCAGCGGATACGTCCTGGTGTTGGGGGCGACTCTGCTCATTTCCGTCATCGGTCTGACCTCGCTGACGCTGGTGCGGGTTCAGTACAAGGTCGAGCAGTCGGGCATGGACGCCATACACGCCCAGATGTACGCCCGTTCCGGCGTTGAACTCGCCTTGTCCACCAGCTACGTGGACTCGAGTTGGCGGGCCAACTACGCCTCGTACACCGCCTTGATGCCGCTGGCGTTCGACAAGGGCACCTGCTCGATCGCCATCTCCGAGGCCGATGGTTCCGCCCTGGACACTGCGACGGACAACCCGGTCCTTCTGACCGGCGTCGGTACGGTGGGCTCTGCCGCTTCGCCGCACGCGGTCTACAAGTGGTCGGTGTCGGCCCACCAGCCCGCGATGGAGTTCCTGCGGACGGCACTGCATGCCGCCGGTTCCATCACGGTCTCCGGCGGGACGATTACCGCTGAGGACGGCCCCCTCTCCACCAACCAGACCCTCACGAATCTTGGCACCATCAACGGCGACGTTGAAGCCAAGGTGCTGCTCAATGCGGGCTCCATCAGCGGATCCATCACCGTCAACGCGCCGGCCAAGTCGATGCCATCATCCACCGCATTGGACTTCTACCGCTCGCGGGCGACCACGCTGCCGGCAGCCTCGATCGGAAGCACCTTGCAGTGGGTCGTTCTTTCCCCGCAGTCGAACCCCTACGGGTCGGCGAACGCCGACGGCCTCTACTACATCAAGCCCGGCGGCAACCTGACCATTAAGAACTGTCGGATCGTCGGTACGTTGGTGGTGGAACTGTTCTCCGGCAGGACCCTCACCCTCGATCAGGGGCTGTTGTGGCAAACGGCCCGAGCGGACTATCCGGCACTGGTGCTCAGCGGGTCCTGCGACATCCAGATGGAGCCGACCCTGTATGAGTCAAACTTGCTCAGCTTCAACCCGCCGGGTACGCCCTATCGCGGCCAATCGGACACCGATAAAGTGGATTCCTATCCCTCCAGCATCGGAGGGTTGATTCACGTCATCGGATCGACTTCGTCGGTTCTGGTGCAGGACTCCAGCCAGATTGTCGGCTGCCTGGTGGCCGAGGGACCGGTCGAACTGAGGAACACGCCGAAACTGACCGCCGATCTGGACTTCCTGGTCGACCCGCCTCAGCGCTACCGCTCCAGTTGGCTGGTCCTCGATCCCGGCACCTGGACCCGGATCACGCCCTGACCCTGTTACCGGACCTCGTCAGCACTTGCTGACTTTCAAGTCGTTCAGCTCCCTCAGTCCGCCGATAACATGCAAGGAATGGGAGGATCGACTATGGACCCGACAGTTGGCACGAGTGGTCGACGGCATTATCGGACGGCGCTCACGTTCGCACTGGGATTGATCGTCGGGGCCGCCGCGGGCGATTGGCGGCGGCCGGCGCAGGCCCAGATCCCCAACGCCGGCCAGCAGCGGCTGGAAGCCAACCAGGGCATCCAGCAGCTCAATGCGACGATGAGCGAGGTCCTGACCGTTTTACGGACCGGCACCCTTAAGGTCCGCGTCGTCGAGACCGATAAGTCCCCAAGCGGGAGCCCGCTGCGAACGCTCCCCGATCAGAGTGGGCAGAAGCCGTCATCCCCGGCACCCGCCGCGTCGGCGACGCCTTCCGGCAGTCCGACGGGCGGCGGGTCGCAACGATGATGAGCCGGACGGGGCCGGCGCAGCGGCCGGCGGCTCGGATGCCGTCGAACTCAGGGCCACCTGGGCACGTGCACGGACGGACGTTTTGATTACCGGCACTTTCCACGACCGCCGACGGTTTGCCTGTCTGCTGTCCGCCATCGCGGCTGCGGGCGCCTGCGCGGCGGCGCTCGCGGATGACGCGGATGCGACGTCCACCACCCAGCCCGCCGTGGTCCGCATGTCCGACGACCACGTGGAGCTGCACGTCGTCGACACCCCGTTGACCACCGTCCTGCGGATGTTGTCCACGGAAGGCCGCCGCAACATCATCGCCAGTGGGGCCGTGCAGGGCACGGTGACCGCCGACCTGTTCGACGTCAGTTTCCGCGAGGCCATGGACGCCATTCTGACGCCCAACGGCTGCGGATTCGTGCAGCGGGGCAACTTCATTCACGTCTACACGTTCAAGGAACTGGCGGAGCAGCAGGCGGCCGCCGACGGACACCGCCTGACGGTCCGGCTGTTCCACCTGAATTACGTCTCGACGCAGGACATCGAGCCCATGATCCGCCCGTTGCTCAGCGCCGACGGCAAGATCGCCACCATGCCCGAACCGGGCAAGACCGCGAGTTCCGGCACCGGCGGCGGGTCGAGCGGGGGCGGCAGCAGCGAGGGCGGCGGGTCGACGCAGCTCGGGCAGGGCAACCTCCTGTCGCGCCCCGACGCCATCATCGTGTCCGACTATCCCGACCGGCTGGCGGCGATCGAAAAGGTCATCCGCGAGCTGGACGTGCGGCCGCGGCAGGTGCTCGTCGAGGCCACCATCCTGCGGGCAACGCTCGGCGAGAACACCACGCTGGGCATCGACTTCAACGTGCTGGGCGGCGTGAACTTCGAGGAGCTGACCGCGGTCTCGCCGGGCGTCACGGA
>JACQVT010000079.1 GCA_016209665.1 Planctomycetota bacterium
GTCAAGGACCTGTTTCTGGATTCGGTGACGGTGTCGGAGACGGACATGGTGCTGCTCGCGGCCAAGGGCAACCCCAAGGGCGTGCACACCGTGCAGGACCTCACGAAGCCTGATCTCCGCGTGGGGCTGGCCGATCCTCAGAAAAGTGCGCTGGGGGCCCTGTGCGACCGGATGCTGGACCGAATGGGCATCAAGGACGCCGTCCTCAAGAACGTCAAGACGTTCACCGCCACCGCCGACTTTCTGGTGACCGACATGCGGGCCGGGGCGCTCGATGCGGCGATTGTCTATCGGGCCAACACCTCCAAGGTGGGTGATTCCCTCGAGGTGTTTTCGATCGACAACCCAGCGGCCAAGGCCGTCCAGCCATTCGCCACCGGCAAGGAGTCGAAGCACAAGCAACTGGCGTCGCGCCTGCTGGCGGCCATTACCTCGGCGAGCGCGGGCAGGCAGTTCGAGTCGGCGGGATTCCGTTTTCTGGCGGGGTCGACTGAACCATGAGCGTCGAGCCGTCTCAGTCAGCGGCGAGTTCCGCCCGCACCATTACGTCCGACGCACCGTTCTTCGTGTGCCTCATCGTTCTGGGCGGCGCGTACGTCCTGCTGATCCTCGCCATGCTGGTCGCCGACGCCTCGTTCACCACGCCGGACCATCTGTGGTCCGCCCTGAAGAGCCCCGAGATCCGCTATTCGATCAAGCTCAGCCTGATCTCCTGCGCCCTGACGACGATCCTGTCGCTGTGGGTGGCGGTGCCGATCGGCTACCTGATGTCGAGATTTGATTTCCGCGGCCGCAGCGTCGTCGACTCGGTGCTGGACATCCCCGTGGTCCTGCCGCCGCTGGTGATCGGGTTGAGTCTGCTGATCCTGTTTCAGACGCCGGTGGGCCGGGCCGTCGAACGCGTCGTTCCCGTGACCTACGAGATTCCCAGCGTGATCCTGGCCCAGTTCACGGTCGCGTGCGCCTTTGCGGTGCGGACGATGCGGGTGACGTTCGACCAGATTCCGATTCGGGCCGAGCAGGTGGCGTTGACGCTCGGCTGCACGCGGAGCCAGGCGTTCTGGATGGTGGTGCTGCCGGAAGCCCGCCGCGGCATGTTGACCGCCGCCACGCTGGCCTGGGCGCGGTCGCTGGGCGAGTTCGGCCCCATCCTGGTGTTCAGCGGGGCAACGCGGATGCGAACGGAGGTCATGCCGACGACGGTGTTCCTGGAGTTGAGTATCGGCAACCTGGAGGCGGCGGTGGCGGTCTCGCTGCTCATGGTGGTAGCCGCCGTCGTGGTGCTGGTCAACGCCCGCATCTTCGGCCTGCGCCGCCCGCCGATGCTCTAGGGCCGAGTGTCATGATTGCGGTGAAGGACTTGACGATATACGCCGGGGCGTTTGCCTTGCGGGAGATCACTTTCGAGGTCCCGGCGGGGCGGTACGCCGTGCTGATGGGCAAGACCGGCACGGGCAAGACCACGCTGCTGGAGGCCTTGTGCGGCCTCAAGCCGGTGTCGGCCGGGCGTATCGAGCTGAACGGGCGCGACGTGACTCAACTCAAACCCGCCGAGCGGAACATCGGCTACGTTCCGCAAGACGCCGCGTTGTTCCCGACGATGACGGTCCGCCAGCACCTGGCGTTCTCGCTGATGGTCCGCAGGTGGAGCCGTTCCGCGATGGACCGGCGGGTGGGCGAGTTGGCCGAACTACTGGGCATCAGCGACTTATTGGAGCGCAGCCCCGGCGGACTGAGCGGCGGCGAACGGCAGCGCGTCGCCCTCGGCCGGGCCCTCGCCTGTCACCCGCCCATCCTGTGCCTCGACGAGCCCCTCGGCGCCCTGGATGACGACACCCGCCAGGGCCTCTACACTCTGCTGGAGTCGGTGCAGGAGGCCACGGGCGTGACCACGCTGCACGTGACTCATCATCGCGACGAAGCGGCCCGGCTGGCGGATCTCATCCTGGTGATCGAGAATGGCGGCGTGCGGGAGCAGGCGATATGAACGTGACCGTCCAGTAGCTCGGCCAACTGGAGCCGTTGGCCGGCAGGCCGTCCGCCGCGGGAACACTTGACCCCCGCTCTGGTTGAGCGACAATGAGCGCGTGAGTTGAAGGTTGCCCCAGGAGTCTGCGATGGTACAAACCAAGGGCAAGAGCCCATTTTACCCGGGACAACCCGTACCGGTCGAGTTGTTTGTGGGCCGCGCAGCGCAGATCAAGCATATCCTGGAGAGAGGTGTCGCCCAGGTCGAAGA
>JACQVT010000644.1 GCA_016209665.1 Planctomycetota bacterium
CATCGGTGATGGTGACGACCTCGCCGGGCTGGACCTCGCGGATGGCTTCGGCGTCGATGATGTCGAAGGCACAGGTCTCGCTGGCGGCGACGATCGCACCGTTGTCCATGCGACCGAGGACCAGCGGCCGAAACCCGAACGGGTCGCGGGCGGCCACCATGCGGTCCGGGAACAAAAACAACAGCGAGTACGCCCCTTGCAGGTGCGTCAGGACGTGGGCGACCGGGTTCGGCTTGTCGGCGTGGCCGGGCTTGGCCAGCAGATGGACGATGACCTCGGTGTCGCTGGTGGTGTTGAAGATCGCTCCATGCTCCTCGTACTCACGGCGGAGGAGGGCGGCGTTGATGAGGTTGCCGTTGTGGGCGACGGCCACTTCGCCGCGGCTGTAGTTGACCAGCAACGGCTGGGCGTTGGCCTGGTGGCACGAGCCGGTGGTGGAATAACGCACATGGCCGATCGCCACCGGGGCCCGCAACCGCTCGAGGACGCGCGGATTGAACACCTCGGTGACCAGGCCCATGCCGGCTTGACGTTGGATTCGGCCGTTGGTGAGACTGCAGATGCCGGCGGACTCCTGCCCGCGGTGCTGCTGGGCGTACAGGCCCAGGTAGGTCAGGCTGACCGCCTCGGGATGACCCCAGATGCCGAACACGCCGCAGTGATGCTTCACGGACGGATACTCCGCCGCCGGGATGGTGATGTTGGCCGGAGTCGTCGGGGATTCCACGCCGATGAGTGTCCTTCGTCGTAAAGGCATTCGACGCTAAAACCACAACCTACCGTTGTGGCGGCCCGCATGTCAAGCGCCGTTGGCCGCCCGACGGGCCCGGACGACGGGCGGCTGGTCTTGGGGGGCGGGCATCCCAGCCCGCTTCTGCTGCAGCCGGCGAAGAGGCCGGCGGGCAGGGATGCCCGCCCTCCAAGACATCGGTAGAATGCCCGCATGGTCCGTCAATGGCTGGTTCAGCAGCGTCTGGGGCTGGGGCTGGGCGTGGCCCTGACGCTGATCGCCGCCGGCGTTCATGCCCTCAAGCTGACCGAGCGCCTGGAATGGCAGGGCTACGACTGGCTGGTGCGGCACTTCAGCCGCGTGCCGGCGTCGGAGCGCATCCTGCACGTCGATATCGACGACGATGCTCTGGATCGCTTCGGTCGCTGGCCCTGGCCGCGGGAGACTCAAGGCGACCTGGTGCGAATCCTGCGCGAGCTTGGGGCCGAGCGGATCGTGATCGACTTCGACTGGCCCGAGCCCAACCCGCTGGAGATCCGAGCGCCCACGCTGGATCCCTACGCCGACCTCGAAGGGCAGATCGAACGGATCGGTGAGTTGTCGGCCGAGAACGTGGCCTACCCCGACGACGAACTGGCCGCCGCCGTCAGCGAATCGAGGCCGGTCTATATCGCCTTTTTCCACCAGACCGGCGAGGTCGAAGACTCGACTGGGCGAGACGAGGAACCGCGGGCGCTCGACTCGGACTTGGCCCGGCGGGCCGCCGAGCTTCTACGGCACGAGTTCGCCCTGACCGCCGAGGCTCTGGCCCAACGGCTGGGCGAACCGATCCCGGCGGTGGAAGCGATCTTCGCCCGCCTGAAGCGGTCGGTGGCCCAGGAACTCATCGCGGCGAAGCTGACGACCGACCCGTTGCCGACGCCGAGGCAGGTGCACGAAGCGCTGCTGACGACCCCGTTCGAGCGGCCCACCGCCGACCGGGAGGACCTTTTCGCCGCGTATCACCGCGAACTGGGGCTGCGACGGCTCCGCGAGCGGTGCGTTCCGGTGCCCGCGGGACTCAAGGGCAAGCTGCCGGTGGTCCCGGGCGTGGATCCGCCGGTGTACAAGGTGACGGCGGGTTGCTCGCGGCCGGGCTTCGTGAACTTCAGCGCGACGGACGGCGACGGGACGCTGCGGCGGATACCGCTCATGGTCGAGTGGGATGGTGTCCTGTTGGAGCAGATCGGGTTCGCGGCGGCGCGCGACGAGCTGAACATCCGGCCGGAGGACATGTCCATCGACGGTGCTCACCACCTTCTGATCGCGGCCCGCCGCGACCGGCCGCCGATGCGAATCCAACTCGACGACACCCGGGCGGTGCCGGCACAGATGATGATCGACTGGCACGTGAGCGGCGACCGATGGGAGGACTGCTTCCGTCATCTTCCGGTGTTGGCTGTTATGCGCGTGCACGAGGCCCGCAAGCGCGTGCGCGAGAACCAGATGCTGCGGCAGGTGCGGCTGGCCGAGGCGATGCGGATCGTCAAGGGCGATGATGCGTACCCGGGCTACCGGGACCAAGTGGCCCGCATGTTCGAGCGCCGCCGGTTTGTGCGGCTCGCGAAGCTGCGGGGCACCGGCGATTCGCCCGAGGCCAAGGCCGCCCAGGCCGAGGCCGATGAACTCGCCCGACAGATCGAGCAGGACCAGGCCATCAGCATGACCTCG
>JACQVT010000631.1 GCA_016209665.1 Planctomycetota bacterium
CGGCGGAATGACGCCTCTGAACTTGGTGGTGACCCGCCTGTGGTATGCGACCGCGTTGCTGCAAGCGGGGCGCCCGGCCGATGCCCTCCTTGCTCTGGACGAGGCCGATCGCGACGCCGAGGACGCGATGCCGGCCGAATCCGCCACCCGCATCGAACTGCGACTTGCCCGCGCCGACGCACTGCTGGCCGTCGATCGGGCCGCCGAAGCGCTGACCATCTACGCCGACGTCTGGCAGCGCTCCGCGGAGCAGACCGAGCCGTGGTGGCACGCATTCACCGGCAGCCTCCAATGCCATGCCCGACTCGATGCCGACCCGAGTCAGATCGCCCAGTCGATCCGGCAGCAACGCTTCCTCGCCCCCGACCTGGGCGGCGGCCGATGGAAGCACGCGATCGGCCTGCTCGAACAAGACCTCTCGCGGCAAACGACAACGGCACCCAGCCGATGATGGGGTGGTCCCGGCCCGTTGGTGGACAAGCAGATCGGGCGTGCCGTGGGCCAGCAGGGTTGAACTTCGTGAATAAAATCACAAACAGGAACTGCCGAAGGAGGGAATCGAACCCTCACCCCCTTGCGGGGACGGGATTTTGAATCCCGCGCGTCTGCCAATTCCGCCACTTCGGCTGCGGTCCATCATATTACCGTTCCCACGACGAAACGCAACGAGCCTCGACGACGCGCTCCACATGTGTCCAGCTCCCCTTGGACCGGGGACATCTGCCCCGAATTCGCACAGGTGTCGCTTGTCCGCCGGGCCGCGGAAGCTATCATAGGGAGAACAGTACTTCATCTTTGGTGCCTTCTCGGGTACTCTTTCGCAGGAAGACCATCAGATGCAACCACAGACCAACGCTGTGTCGCTTGACGCCCTGTTGAGTCACATCAACGATGGCGTGTGTGTGCTCAACCGCAGCCGCCAGTTCGTCTACTTCAATCCCGCCGCGGAACGGATGACCGGGTTCGTGGCCTCCGAGCTGCTCGGCACGGGCTGTAAGTGCAACGACGTGACCGACTGTGCCGACGAGCACGGCCGGTCGCTTGCAGGTCGATTGTGTCCCGGGCTCGCCGTGCTGAATGGCGATGTCTCTTCGCGCAAGCAGCGGCTGGTGATCACCACCAAGTCCGGCGAGCCCCGCAATATCCAGGCGGTCTACACCGGCCTGGCTGATATCGGCGGCAAGCCCGAGTACCTCATCGTCGTCCTTCGCGACATCGCCGAGGAGGCCGCCCTCGAAGAGCAGTGGCTCCGGACCATCGCCGATCTGCGCGACGAGGTCGAAAGACTCCGGCAGCAGCTCCGCGAGCAGTACGGCTTCGCGGGGATCGTCAGCCGCTCACCCCGAATGCAGGTGGTCCTCGAACGCATCCGGGCCGCCTGCGGCAACAGCAGTCCCGTGCTCATCTCCGGTGAACCCGGCACGGGCAAGGAGATGGTGGCCCGGACCATCCATTGCAACGGCCTTCAGAAGAGCGGGCCGTTCATCACGTTCAATGTCTCCGCCACCCCGCTGGACCGCGTCGACGCCGAGTTGTTCGGCTATGTCCCCGGCAGCCTCCCCGGTACCACGGCCAGTTACTCGGGACTCTACCTGGCCGCCGATGAGGGCACGCTGTTCATCAAGGACGTCGATCGTCTGCCCGCCAGCACCCAGGTGCGGCTCCTCCAGACCATGCAGGACCGCGCCGTGCGGGCCATCGGCAGCACCAGCGCCGCCCCCGCGAGCGTCCGCGTGATCGCCGCCGCCACCCGCTCCGTCGAGGAGCTGATCTCGTCGGGTGCCCTCCGCGAGGACCTTTACTACCGGCTGAACGTCATTACCATCGAGGTGCCGGCGCTGCGGCTCCGCAAGGAGGACATCCCGCTCCTGGTCGAGCACTTCGTCCGTCACCACAACGGCGAGAGCACCCGGCAGGTGAGCGAGATTGCCCCGGAGGTCTGGGCCGCTCTGAGCGGCCACGACTGGCCCGGCAACGTCCGCGAGCTGCAGAACGTGATCGAGTCGGCGTTCGTGGCCAGCGACGGCAA
>JACQVT010000614.1 GCA_016209665.1 Planctomycetota bacterium
CCTGGTGTGTTACCAATTACACCACCGGGTACCGGCAGCGCGGCCGAGTCAGCCGGCGAATCTCCAACCACACGAATGCGACGATGATCTTGAGCCGGATCGGTCGCAGGACTCAGATGCCACGCACGAGGCCTGAACTCCCGCTGCGAGCCGGAAGCCCATCGTCCCCAACCAAGGAGACTCGCCCCAAGGGGCGTGGCTCAAACCGCTGTCGCCACCCGCGATCGACCGCACCGGCGACAACACAGACCCGTTAGTATAGCGAAACCGCCGCCTCGGTCAACGACGACTATAAGATGTGTTGCTATAACGACTTAAACTGTGCGTGGCCGGTCTTGGGGGGCGGGCATCCTGCCCGCCTCTCAGGCGCCCAGGGTGCCCGCTGCCCACGGCTCCCTCACACACAGTCTCAACGGTCGCTGTCACGGCGGCCCATCAGCCAGCAGCTTGGGATACACCGCCAATTCGGTCAGCGCGTACAGCAGGTGGCCCACACCGTCCGTGCCCTCGTAATAGGGTTTGGCTGGGTGGCCCTTGAACCAGCCGTTCTCGTACAGCTTGTCGACCGCCTCGTCGGCCAGGGCGATGGCGGTCTGCAGGTCGGCCGCATCCTTCGTCACATCGTACAGCCGCACGAAGAAGCTGATCGCCCGGCCGTAGTTGTCGGCGTAGGTGCCCTCGTGGTCCTTCACCGTCGGCATGGCTTTGTACAACTCGTCCTTCCAGCGGCGGTCGGTCTTGGGCGGCAGGTCGTTGCGAATGTGCCGGGCCCACTGCTTCGCGCCGGCGAGCAGGTCGGGATCGGGATCGACCGCGTAGGCCCTCAGATACGACTGGGCGGCCACCAGCGGGTACTCGTAGCCCAGCATGATGGCGGGCCACGTGATCGAGTAGCCGGTCGGCATGTACTGGTCGTAGCCTTTGCCCTTGGGTTGCTCAGCCACCGGCGTGCCGTCGAGTTTGAGCATTCCCCAGTAGTTGCCCGTCTCGGCGTCGTAGCCGTACTTTGCGTAGGCCTTCAGATACGCCACGGCGTGATCCTTGAACATCGCATCGCCGGTGTACCGGTGGGCGTCAAGCAGGTGCTGGCAGTGCGGGCCGGGCAGGTCGGTGAACATGTGCAGGCCGTCGTAGCGAGGTGCTGGCTCGATCTCGGCCGCCGATGGTGTGCTCGGGGCGATGTTCGTCTCTTTGTTTCGCGCGTTCCAGTGCCGATTGGCCAGGATTCGTGTCCGCCGCAGGTACTCCTCGTCCTTCGTCTGCGAGTAGATGAACGCCTGCGTGCTGATGTACACGCCCTGGCAGAAACAGAAATCCAGCCCGCGGCGCTTATCGTCGTGCCGGTTGGTCTCGCCGGTCTCCTTGTTGACGACGTGGTACTCCCAGACGAGGTCGGCGTATTCCTTCAACTCCCTGGGAATCACCTTCCACATGCGACCCAGCACCGGCCGGTTGGAGCAGGTCTCGTGCTGCGTCGCCGGGTCGCCGTCGATCACCTCGGTGTAGCAGTTCCAGAAGATGTGGCTGCCCCAGACCGGCAAGCCGTTGGGCTTGCGGCAATGCTCGAACGTGTACTTGACATAGGCGTCGGTGGCCCGGGCATACTTGCCGTCGCCCGACACGTCGCTGAACGCATACATCGCCTGGATCGTCGGCTGGTCCATCCACAGGTTGCTCCCGCCCATGCAACGGCGATGGTCCCGCCCTTCCATGCGGACGGGGATGTCCAGCCAGTCGGGCTTCAGCGGCGACTCGTTCGTGCGGATGTCGATGACGTTCATCAGCATCGGCGAGTGCACCGGCCCGTAGCGGTCAGTGCCGTACTTGACGAGGTTGTCCAGGCATCTCCGCACGCACGCCCGATACCGCTCCGCCTTAACGCCCAGCCCGGAGTCTGTGTGGGACCGGCTTCCAGCCGGTCCGTTCTCAGTATTCTGGGAGGGGCTTCTGTCCGCCGGCACCTGCCCCGGCACGACCGCCGCCACCGTCATCATGTAGGAGGACAAAAGCAGTAACACGAAACATCGTCGAGCGAATCTCAATCTGACGCCCTCCTCAACTGTGTTCTGATCCACCCGGCAAGGGACACCTCGTCCATCTTGCCCTCATCCACCTTAAGAGACCCAATGTACGTCTCCTCCTCAGGGACTTCCAGACCGCGGCCGTTCAAAACCAGGAACATCCGCGGATGGAAAAGGGGAGGAATGGACCAGCGGACGCAGCTCAATTCAGGCATATTAGCGGCACAACGTCAACCATCGCCTTCGTGCCCCGGCCGTTGACCCTGCACCGACCCCCTTTTCATCTGCGCAAATCTGCGTCCATCTGCGGACACTCCTTCTTCTCTTTGTCCGCCGATTTCGCGGATTCGCACCGATGCCAGAGCGGCCCGCCTCATTCCTACCAAGGGGAAGACACAGCCACAACAAGTCGCGCCGGGCGCAAAAAGGGAGAACCCCTGACGCAACATTCTTTTCTTACGTCGTGTGCGTCTCTTTGCGGCCATCAGGTCTTGCTGAGGAAACAAAAGGGCAAAAAATCAATTCGGCCAGGGTCGGGCAAGGCGGCTCGGCGGCCGGCGCGACCGGCGGCAGGGGAGGCGGGTGTGTTCGAATCCCAGCCGGGCCGCGATCCCGGCAGTCCGGCGCTCGACCAGGCCAGCCGGAGCCACGCGGGCTGGTGGGCACATGGGGACCGACTATACCAGGCGGAAGCCAGGTGTTACAATGAACGACGTCCTCGGGAATCGTCCAGGAGACCGACAGGGCGATCATCGTCAGGAGGATGCACCCATGACGTCGCGAGGCTCCATTCTACTGTCTTCAACGAGTATTCTGCTCGGCCTCTTCGTAACCGGCAACGGCTGTCCATCCAGCGACCCAGGAGCCTTCAGCGTGACGCCCTCACCGTTGGATTTCGGCAGCCAAATCACGGAACTCTCCCTCAGCATTGAGGGATCCGACGTGCCCCTGGAAACCTGGAGCTGCCAGCCCAGTGCGAGTTGGGTCACGGTAACGCCGGACAGCGGCACGGGAAACGGCCAGACCAAGGTGACCGTCGAGCGATCGGGCCTCGCTCCGGGCGTGCATACGGCCGAGATCGCCGTCACCACCAATCTGGGCAACAGAACCGTCGAGATCAGCCTGACCGTGCTGGGAGGGACCGGCCTGACCGGGCAGATCGCCTTTGCCAGCAATCGCAACGGCGATTTTGACATCCACCTGATGAACGTCGCGGACAAGAGCGTGGAGGCGCTGGTCACCAACGTCGGCGACGACGTCAACCCCACCTGGTCCCCTCAGGGCGTGCTGGCGTTTGCCTCCAACCGGGGCGAAAACTTCGACATCTACCAAGCCGGCAGCAGCGTTCCGCTGATCAGTACCAGCCAGGACGAGAACTATCCAAGCTGGTCGCCCGACGGTGAGAAGCTCGCTTTCATGCGCGAGGAGTTGGGGCTCGATGAGGAGGGTGCGACGGGCATGCGCTGGAACCTTTACGTGTACGCTTTTGCCGGCGGGCAGGAGACCCGGTTGAACAACTCGCAGAAGATCTACTGGACCCAGCACCCCGACAAGAGCGGCGACATGATCGAGTTTCACCTGGGGCCGGTGCGGCCGGCATGGTCTCCAGATTCCTCCAAGCTGTACGTGGCCTGTTATCGGAAGGTGGCGGGCGTGGCGAACATTGCGGATGAACTCCTGGAATTCATTGTCAGCGATCCGACGGCGAACGTCCGCGGTGTGGATGTCAACAGCGGCATCGGCTTCAGCAATGACTCGTTCGCCGATGTTGCTCCCGACGGCGACCGGCTTGCGGTTGCGTGCGACCCTCGCGTTTCCGTGATCGATCTCGATGGCCAGCCCGTCGACCCCATCCTGCCGGTGGGCTCTGACAATGGCGCCGCCCCGACTTGGACTGCGGACGGAGAACACATTGCCTACGCCCCGTTGCTCGATGGGAGGCGGGACATCTATGTCATCGACACCTCGATGACCGCCACAAACACCGGAATGGCTTATCAGCGTGTCCAGCTAACCGATGATGCCGCCGAGGATAGGACGCCGGTCTGGAAACCAGCCCAGTAGCGCCTGGCTTCCCCCTGGCCCGGGCGAATCAGGAGCCTGGAAAGGGTACGCAGCTCAATTCAGGCGCATGAGCGGCACAACGTCGACCATCCCCTTCGCTTCCCGGCCGTTAACTCTGCACCCACCGCGTCTTCATCTGCACAAGCCTGCGTCCATCGCCGCGGCATCATCGTTCGTCGCCGTCGCCCTGGATGACGCTGCGGGCGCGGCGATCGCGGAGCTTGCGCACGTTGTTGGAGGCGACGTCGTCCATGCGCAGATCCAGTTCCGAGCACAGGGCGGCGACGTACCACAGCACGTCGCCGAGTTCGGCCTTGAGTGCGTCCCGCCGCTGCGGCGTGAGCACGCCGCCGTCGTCACGGAACATCTTCTTGACCCGCTCGGCCACCTCGCCCGCCTCGCCGGCCAGGCCCAGCGTTGGGTAGCAGACGTTCCGCCCCATGTCGGGGTACTGCGCCGTCTCGCGCGAGGCCGCCTGATATGCGTCGAAATCCATGCTCCGCTCCTTGTGCCTCCAGGATCGCCAACCATAGCGGGGCCTGCCCGCGTTCCCTCGGGTGAGCACGCGAGCGATCATACTCGGACGGGAAACCGATGGAAGCAGAGCCGCGAGCTGGGCAGCCAGCCGAGTCCAACAAGGTGGTCTGGCATACTTGTGGTCCAGCCGCCCTCGGCTGGGGACTTGGGTTACAGAAACACAACCGGGGGCGGTTGTGCCACACTTCGTCGTTCCCCCCAGCCAGCCAGGAAGCCGGCCTCGAAGGCTATCCTCCCAGGCCTAGCACAGTGTCGATCGCGGTCTCGAGGAGGTAGTCGTGGTCGGCGTCGAAGCTGGCCTCGGGAGCCATGTCGATGTCGGGGGCGATGCCGTTGTCCTCGATGACCTCGTCGCCGGGCGTGTAGGCGACCCAGGTCGAGATGGCGTAGGTGATGCCGTTGTCCAGCGTCAGCACCGTCGGGTTGCCCGATCCGCCCCGCGTGCGGTCGCCCATCAGCGTCGCACCGGCCGCCCGCATCATGAGCGTGAACCACTCCGCCGAACTCAGGCAGCGCTGTCCGATCAGGCAGACCACGGGGCCCTCGTAGTGAAGGCGGTCGCTGGGCTCGAGCGTCTTGTCGATCGGGGCGTCGAAGTCGTCGTGGGAGGGACCGTTCCGGGTCTTGACGCGGCCGTAGAGCACCGCCTGGGCCGTCAGCCGCGACGCGATCCGCTTGGCGTTGTCCTCGTTGCCGCCGTTGTTGCGGCGAAGATCGATGATCATGCCGGCGGCGTTCTGATAGCGGACGAACATGTTGCCGATGGCATCATCCGTGACGGCCTGCCACTTGGTGGTGTCGAGCGTGTTGATCAGGATGTGGGCCACATCCTGGCCGACCCAGGCGTGCTGGATGACGCTGTCCCCGACCGTCTGGTAGCCCTCGGCAGTGGCGTAGCCGGTCAGGAGTTCCGGCGGGTAGTTGGTCGGATAGTCGCCCTCGTAGCCCAGCGGATCGCCGTCGGGGGCCTGGATCCACACGTGCCAGTCGTGCAGTTCCTGCAAGACCTGGCTGAACGCCTCGACGAACTCCTGGGCCGTCATTTCCTGGTCGAAGGACGGCCGGTTCTCGTCGCGCACGGCCTCCCAGTCAATGCCCTTTTCGATGAAGTACGAGTATTTCTCGTCGAAGTCACCCCAGACCTGGTCGAACCAGTCGAGCGCTTCGGCGGTCGAGCCATCCCCGTCGTTGTTACTCCCGTTGTCTGTACCGTCGAAGCCGTCGGACAGGGGTCCCGAACACTCGGCGCCGGCCAGCAGCATGAGTCCCAGCAGCATAGCCAGGGTCGCGATGAGTTTCGATCTGAGCATGGCGGTTGCCTCCACGAAACGGACCATATGACACTCAAAACGTGTTTTGACCAGGCCCAGTATGACAAGGAGATTGGCGGCGTGCAACAGGAATCCGCGGCCACAAGCATTTCCCGACAACGGACGCGCGGCGAGGTTCCTGTTGCCTTCCTGTGACGCGGAGTGCTCCTATTGCCCCGGCCGGGAGACATTGGTTAATGTGGGGCGGCAGGTAATGAGACAGGGCTCGGGGCAACCCCATGCCGGGCATGAAAAACGCAGCCGCGACGATCATCATCGGCCTTCTGGCTTGCGGATGCCGGGTGCATCCACCCGCCCCGCCGCCGGGACGTACCGTCCGCGTGCACATCGATGGCTCGCACCCACTGCAGCAGATTGACGGCTTCGGCTCCAGCGCGTTCGGCGGATTCACGATGTTCGAGCGCGGCCACTGCGACGCCGAGTTCGCCAAGGGCGTCACGTATAAAACCACGCCCGCCCAGCGGGCAGCCATGATCACCACCGCGGTCCGCGATCTCGGCGTGACGCATCTGCGGCTGTGGATCAGCCCGCCCGGCATCGAGCCGGTCAACGATAACGACGATCCGGCGGTGATGGACTGGGACCGGTACGTGTGGACCGAGGACCCCGACAAGCCCCTGGCGGACCGGCCGCAACTCAACCGCAGCTACGGCCTGCGCGAATGGGGCGATCTGCTGACGGTGGCCGTGCCGGCCGGCCTGAAGAACTGGATCGTCACACCGGGTGGCGTACCTGCGTGGCTGCAACACCGGCTCAAGAACCCTCGCGACCCGCAACGCTTCGACGAATACGCCGAGTGGGCGGCCGCCCACCTCGTCTACCTCAAGAAGACGTTCGCCCTCGAGGCCCCCTACTGGTCCATGTTCAACGAGCCGGACGTGCTGGGGTTCAAGGACCCGGCGTTCTGGCTGGATTGGGTCAAGACGACCGGCCGGCGGTTCCGCCGGGAGGGCCTGGCCACGCGGATCATGCTGCCGGACTTCATGAATGTATACGCCGCGGTGCCGCTGACGCGAACCATCCTCGCCGACGAGGAGGCCCGCTCGTACGTCGGCGCGCTGGCCTACCACCACTACCGCTCCAGCTTCGACGACCCCCAGCCGTTCCTGAACATCACGAGCCGGCCGGCCACCGCCGACGCCGGCCGCGTGTACGAGCGGCTGACCGGCGGCGCCCGAGCGATGGCGGAACTGGGTCGGCAGTACGGACTGCCCGCGTGGCAGACCGAAACTGCCTACTACCCCAAGCCGCTCAAGGACAAGAAGCTGAGCGCCTGGGACGTCGCCCGCGGCCGGGCCAACGAGATTCACTACGAGCTGCTCTCCGGCGCGTCCGCCGTCGAGGGTATGCTCATGATCTGGATCGACGCGATCGACCCCCGCTACGACTACACCGTGCGGCTGACCGGCCACCACATCGTGATGGACACCGATGGCACGCACGTGACCGGCTGGGCGGTCACGCGGGACTGCGGGGCGATCTTCGCCCACTACGCCCGGTTCGTGCGGCCGGGTGACCACCGCGTGGCCGCCGAGTCCGACGATCCGCTCGTTCGCGTGACCGCCTTCGCGACGCAGGCTCACCGCTGCGTGGCCGTGCTCATCAACAACGCCGACGTGCCCGTGCGGGTCCTGCCGCAACTGAACGACCCCCCGCGGAAACCGCGGTTCGTGGGCGGCCTTCTGTCTGACGCGACCCGGACGCTCGCCGCCCACCCGGTGAACGCGGTCGAGCAGGGTCGAAGGCAGTACGAATGCACGCTGCCGGCCTCCAGCGTGTGCACCATCGTCTGGTCGCCGCAACGGGAAGAGCTGACATTACCTCGGGGTCTTGTCTTTCGATAACCAATGGGGCAACCATTATGCAGCCGTCTAACGCAGCGGTTTATCTCGGGTTCCTGGGTCTCATCTGTCTGTGCTCGTGCACCACGGGAGAGTCACGCATGAACGACCGTGTCACCGTTTCGCCCAAGGCCCTCGACGCCTGGCCGCGGCCGTTCAAACGCATGGTCATCCTCGGCGAGAGCACGGTGCAGGGCGGCGGCTGGCTGAGCCGCACCGAGGAGCGGTACGTCGACATCCTGGCCCGACTGATCAACGACGTGCAGGGCGAACCGATGGAGTACATCAACAAGGGCATCGGGGCCAACGCCATCTCGCCGCGAAGTCCCGGCTATGCCCAGTCCATCAAGCCCAGCGCGATGGAGCGCTACGAGCAGGACGTGATCGCCAACCATCCCGATCTGTTCATCATGGCCTACGGGCTTAACGACATGCGGGCGGGCATGGACCTCAAGGAGTTCATCGAGGACGAAGAGAAGATCGGGAAAGATAAAGGGGACATTCTACTTTATCGAAAAAGTAGAATGTCCCCTTTCTTCGCCTTTCTTCGCTCGGGGCCGCGGAAGCAGCCCGCCGGCCCCGGCCCGGTCGTGGGCTCACTTCTTCTGGTTCGCTGGCCCGCGTGGGGCAGCGTTCACTCCGCTCCAGGCAGGCGGAGCGAGTTCGGCGTTCCAATGTTTCCAGGCCGCCTCCATCATGCCGGCGCGGTTCACTGCCGCGCCAATTCGTACAGGCCGTGGCCGGCGCTGCGGAGCTTGCCCTGGCGGACGAGTTCTTCCCAGACGGCCCGGGGGTACTGGTTCGGCGGCATGATGGCGACGATGTCGGACCTGCCGCCCTTGCTCATCGGGCCGTGGCCGAGCCGGGATTCATCCTCCAGACGGGCCAGCTTGAGCCGCTTCTTGAATGCCTTGAGGGCCTTGCGGAGTTCCTCGGGATCGAACGCATGTTCAGCCGGCGGCGGGTTGGGTTGATCGGTCATCAGACGCGGTCCTCCAGCCGAGAGGGAGCAGGCGGGCAAGGATGTCCGCCCCCAGAATGCTTCCAGGTCGCGGAACACTTGCCGCAGTCGAACAAGGCGGGCAAGGATGCCCGCCCCCCAAAAGGTTGATCAGTCATCCGATGCGGTCCTCCAGCCGAACGGCCTGTGTATGGAACGTCGGCCGCGGATCAGCGCCGATCAGTGTAGCCGATCGCTTCACCGCCAGCGACCGGCGTGGCCGACCGGTCGGGTGGCATGAGCGATGCTCGGCGGTTAGACTCCCCCGGATGGAAACGCCGCCGTGTTCTCCCCCTGAAACCGAGACCGCGCCGACGGTCGATCCTGGCGCCGTGGAGGAGTCTGGACGGACAGGGTGGATCGGCTGGAGCTTCATCGCCGGCTGCGCCCTGGCGATACCGTCGGGCTGGCTGCTCGCGTACCTGGCGGCCCTGCCGTTTCTGCTCGGGCTGTTCTTCTTTCTGTTGCTGGGCCTGATCGCGGGGGCGACCATGTTTCGGTTCGGCGCCCAGGCCGCGGCGCCGTCGCGCGGAGCGGCATGGCTGATGGGCACGACGGTGGCCCTCGTGATGTTGCTGACGACCCTCACGGCGGAGTACCGGGCCTTTCCCCGGAGCGTCGAGCGCGTGGTCCGCAAATCGTTCTACGAATCGTTGACACCGGCACGTCGGACCGAACTGACCCGCGGCGTGGAGAAGTTCGCCGCGTCTCACCTGGCCGAAAACCATCCGCCCGGCGGCTTCGTGGGCTACCTGAGATGGGCGGCCACCAGCGGCCGCGTCACCGCGCCCAGGATCCTCAAAACCTCGACGGTCGAATACCGGCTGCCGCAGCGGGGGACGCTTTGGCTTATCCGCGTGGCCCTGTCGCTGGCCCTGGTGGAATGGACCATCATGTCGCAGGTACTCGGACTCTGCGCCGCCGCCAAGTCCGCCGCGCACCAACCCGCAACGGAGGGCCCGAATGCATCTTCCGATGACGTTTCGTGAGCCGCCTGACGCCCATTCGGCGCGGCACCCGGCCGTTCCTTGACACCGCAGACGGCGAATTTGATAATCCACATCGGAGACCCCACTCTCCGCCGATGGGCACCAAAGTCGTCAACCTTGAATCCGCGGACTACTCGGACGTCATCCGCGAGGCCGCCGAACTGCTGGCCGGCGGCGGGCTAGTCATTTTCCCAACCGAGACGGTCTACGGCGTGGGCGCCTGTGCGGTGCTGCCCCAGGCAGTCCAGCGGCTGCGCGTGCTCAAGGGGCGCACGGACGGCAGGGCGTTCACCGTCCACATCGGGCAGAAGTCCGCGGTACCCGGTTTCGTGCCGGGTTTGGCGGGCACGGGCCGGCGGCTGGTCGAGAAGGCCTGGCCGGGCCCACTGACGATCATCTTCCCCGTGGCCGACCCGGCGGCGGCCGCGGTCATTCAGGCCAGTTCGCCGGAACACGTGCCGGCCATGTACCACGAAGGGACCATCGGCATCCGCTGCCCGGACGACCACGTGGCCGCCGATCTGTTGACCCAAACGCCGATGCCGGTGGTGGCCGCCAGCGCGAACCTGGCCGGCAACCCTGCTCCGACCACGGCGGCAGAGGCGCTGCAGGACCTTAACGGGCGGGTGGATCTGGTGCTGGACGCAGGACGGACGCGCTACCTCAAGGCGTCTACGATCGTGCAGGTCGAAGGGCAGGGCTACCGGATCATCCGCGAGGGGGTCATCGACGACCGGACGCTGCGGCGACTTGACCAGACGACGTTCCTGCTGGTCTGCAGCGGCAACACCTGCCGCAGCCCGATGGCCGAAGGTTTGCTGCTGCGGCTGCTGGCCGAGAAGCTGGCATGCCGGGAGGACGAACTGGCCGAGAAAGGCTATCATGTGGAGTCGGCGGGGACGGCCGCCTGCACAGGACTTCCGCCGACGGCGGCGGCCGTCGACGCCCTGATGGAACGGAAGATCGATATCTCCGACCATCGGTCCCAGCCGCTCACGGTTGAGCAGGTTAACCGGGCCGACTATATCTTGACGATGACCCGCCGGCATCTGGAGTGCGTCAAGGCCCTGGCCGGTCACGCCGAGCCTCGGGTGCGCCAGCTCGACGACGAGGACATCGAGGACCCGATCGGCGGCACGCGGCCGGATTACGTGCAGTGCGCGGACCGGATCGAAGGAGCCCTTCGCCGGCGGCTGCAGGAGGTTGCACTGTGAAGATCGCCATCGGCTCCGATCATCGAGGGTTCCAGACCAAGGAGAAGATCAAGGCCATGCTCACCTCGAAGGGGTACGAGGTGATGGACTTCGGGCCCGATTGCGCCGCGAGCTGCGACTACCCCGACGCGGCCTACCCCACCTGCAAGTCCGTGGTGTCGGGGGTATCGGAGCTGGGCATCCTGCTGTGCGGCAGCGGGATCGGAATGTCGATCTCGGCGAACAAGGTCCGGGGCATCCGGGCCGCCCTGTGCCACGACGAACTCACCGCCGAGATGTCCCGCCGTCACAACGACGCCAACGTGCTGTGCCTGCCCGCCGACCTGATCGGCGAGGAATTGACCCGCCGCATCGTCGAGGTCTGGCTGAAGACCGGCTTCGAGGGCGGCCGCCACGAACGCCGGGTCAAGAAGATCGCCCTCTACGAGGAAAAGGAACTCCAGTGCGGCCACGAGCGGCCGGACACCGACGCAAAGGGGTAGTCGTTTACCCCGGAGGACCGGGCCATGACCAGAAAGATCACGATTACCTACGAGCTGCCGGAGGAGGTCTGCGAAGCGCTTGAGTGGCAGGCATCGCAGGAGGGTCGGCCTGTGGAGGCGCTCGCGGCCGAATACTGGCTCCGGCACCACCCCCATAAGCCCCGACTCAGCCCTGAGGAGTCTGGACGAAGGGCGGCGGATCTGGAGTCTGTCTTCGGGTCCATCGACAGCGGTGACGAGAACTCCTCCGACAACGACCGCATCGACCAGGATCTGGTTCGGGCATACGAAGGACGAACCTGACAGGACGATCGCATGTTTCTGGACACTTCGGGCCTCTTCAGCCTGCTCGACAAACGCAGCCGCTTTCACTCCCTCGCCATCGAGCTGTACCGAGGTGCCGATCGGCTGATTACACATAACTACGTGCTGGCCGAACTTGTCGCACTTTGCAACGCCCGCAAGCTGCCCCGTCCTCCATGCATCCAGTTCATTCGAGGAATCACGCGGAACCCGCGCGTCGAGATGGTGTGGACCGACCCGATACTGCACGAGGCCGGCCTGGACCTCATCTCCAGACGCCTAGACAAGGCTTACTCCCTGTGTGACGCGGTCAGCTTCGTCTGTATGCGCCAGGAAGGTATCGCTTCCGCCCTCACTTCGGACCAACACTTCGAGCAGGAGGGGTTCATCCAGCTCCTGAAGTGCTAACTCACTGCTGTCACGGACCCTGCTCGTGGGGGGCGACAGATGGCATTTGACCGCGGCGAGGTCGATGCCTATCTTGCCCGGGATGCGTAGGCAAGGCGCCACGGACAGGAGAATCGCGGGGCCATCCGCAGGTCCGAGGGCGGCGATGGCGGTGGTCACCGCGGTGGTGCTCCTCGGGACCGCGGCTGGCGGATGCAAGGCGCCGCCGCTGGGCGGGCAGGATACCACCGGGCCCAAGGTGCTGGACCGGCTGGTGGCGGCCTACCCGGAGGACCTCGGCGCGACCCGGCGCTTCCAGGTGATCGCGGATTTCGAGGATCCGCGGCAGGCGAGCTTGTTCCGCCGCGAGCCCGACGGCGACGCCGAGGCGGTCGGCATCAGCACCCTCCGGGCCCAGCAGGAAACGGGGGTGGGGGCGCTGCGGATATCGTTGCTCAACGCGACGCAGCAGATCGTGGCCGCCGACTCGCCCGGTGCATCCTGGGGTCTGCACCAGGACTGGGCGCCGTACAACCTGCTGCTGTTCAGCGTGTTCAGCCCGCGAGACCAGGGTGGACTGCGCTTCAGCATTCGCAGCGGGATGAATCGGCCGCTGCTCTACGAGCATCCGCGCATCTTCCTGAAGGCCGGCTGGAACCGGATCCGAGTCGACCTGGCGGACGTCGCCGAGCAGGTCTACCTCGGTGACATCCGCGAGGTTCGGTTCTGGTGCGACCCGCTCGATAGCCCGGTCGAACTGTTCCTCGACGACATCATTCTCGCCGACAACTCCCGGGAACTGATGGCGGGCAAGGACCACGCGCCGGGCGAGCTGTCGGTGAAGGCGGCGGGCCGGCGGCTGGTGGTCACGTCCGCCGAACGGTTCGAGCTGGTGTTCAGCCGCGGCCGGATTCGCCAGTGGTTCGATCTGGCCAGCGATCGGCAGCGGATGCACAACCTCACCGGCGGCGGCTGCATGGGGCCGACTCCGGTACTGATCGGCAAGGACGGCAGCGTGCAGGTCGACCAGCCCTCGCAGTGGGCCAGGCTCGGACCGCTGGCCGAGTCGTACCAGACGCTCGTCGAGGCCTCCCCGCTCCGCGTGGTCATCCACGGCGAATGGCGGTTCGGCAAGCCGGATTCGCCATTCGACGAGAACGCGCCCTACCATCGATGGGTCTATTCGATCTACCGGGGAGGTGAGGTGTACTTCGAGTGCAGCGGACTGATCCGCGGCGCCGACGCGACGGAAGTGGGCATGGTGGTGGGCTGCGACGGGTCGGCCGGGTTTCAGCGGACGATCCAGCAGCCCCAGGCGTCGACCGGGCGGACCGAGCAGGTGTCGTGCGTGCTGTTCAGCCAGCCGCCGGAGGTGGGCAGCGCGGACCTGCTGGTCGTGCCCTCGCGGGGCCCGGCGGCCCAGGTGCTCGAGAACCCCAGCGATCCGCGGCTCTGCGTGTTGTATCGCGTGCCGGTGGAGGCCGACCAGTTTGTCTTCACCGGACTGATGCGGGTCTGGCCGAGCGACATCGACAGCCTGACGCAGGCGGCGCCGATGGCGATGGCCTATGCCCGGCCGCTGCCGATCAGTGTGGACAC
>JACQVT010000615.1 GCA_016209665.1 Planctomycetota bacterium
GCGTCACGCCGCGCGGCATCTGGGCCGCCAGCCGTCCCAAGGCCTCTTCGGGAACGACCGGCTGCGTCAACTCCACCACGAGCACGTCCGCCGTGGTGGCGATGCCTACCGGCCGGGGCAACGGCAACGACAGCTTCGGCCGAGGGTTGAACCCCTCCGAGAAGCGTACCGGCAGGTCTGTCCGGGCCAGGGCCCGCTCGAACATCCGCATCGTATCATGATGCGAAATGAACCGAACGTCGTCCTGGACGGCAAAACGGATCGCTATTCTGTACCGTATCTCGCTGATTCCTACCTCGTGTTGGTCCTCTCGTTACACGGGTGTTCCGTTGTTCGATCGGCACCGCACCGTGCGGGCCGCATATCTGTTCGATCGGTCGCCGTCCGCTTACATGGCTTCCGGCGCGATCCGCCTCGTTTCGTCCCGAAGATAGTTGCTCACCTGGCGGTCGGTGTCGAAGGTCAGGGCCTTTTTGGCAATGCGGGCCGCCCGGGCCATTGTCGTGGACCGGATGATCTTCTTGATCTCGGGGATGTCGCTGGCGGCCATGGAGAACTGCCTCAGGCCGATGCCTAGCAGGAACAGCCCGTACATCGGCTCGCCGGCCATCTCTCCGCACAGGCTGCAGGGGACGTTGGCCCGGTTGGCTTCGCGGACGATGTTCCGCAACATGCGGAGCACCGCCGGATGCGACGCCGTGTACAACGACGCCACCCTCTCGTTGCCGCGGTCGACGGCCAGCGTGTACTGGATCAGATCGTTGGTCCCGATGCTGATGAAGTCCACCTCTCGGATCAACTCCTGGATCTGCACCGCCGCCGCCGGCGTCTCGACCATGATCCCGGTCGGGATGTCGCGGCGGAACGGCAGGTCCATCTCCTCCAGATCCTCCATGGCGTCGCCCAAGGCCATCTTGGCCTGCCGCAGCTCCATGAGCCCGGAGATCAACGGGAACATGATCCGGGCGTCGCCCTCGACGGAACTCCGCAGGATCGCCCGCAACTGGGCCTTGAACGACTGGAGGTTCTGCAGGCAGTAGCGGATGGATCGCAGCCCGAGGAACGGGTTCCGCTCGGGATCGCGGGCCTGGGACTTGGTGTACTTGTCGGCCCCCAGGTCCAGCGTGCGAATCGTTACCGGCCGGCCCTCCAGGGCCTGGATGACCTGGCGGTAGGCCTCGTAATGTTCCTCCTCGGTCGGTTCCTCCTCGCTCTTCAGGTAGAGGAACTCGGTCCGATAAAGACCGATGCCCTCGGCCCCTTTGTCCATGCAGGTCTGCACTTCATAGGGGAATTCGATGTTCGACAGGAGCGACACCTGCACCCCGTCCTGGGTCACGGCCGGCTTGTCTCGCAGCTCGATCAGGCCGGAGACCACCGCCGCGATGCGTTTCTCCTCGGCCCGGTACTCGGTGAGCATTTCCGGATCGGGGCCGGCGATCACCAGTCCCTTGGTACCGTCCAGGATGACGGTGTCGCCGGTGGCCACGGCGGTGGAGACGTTCTGGAGGCCCATCACCGCCGGGATGCCCATCGACCGCACCACGATCGCGGTGTGCGAGGTGAGGCCGCCGGCGTCCATGGCCAGACCGACGATCTGGGTCCTGGCCAGGTTGGCACTTTGTGAAGGCGTCAGGTCGTGAGCGATCAGGATCGCCGGCGAAGTCAGGTGGGCCAGGTCTTCCTGTTCCTGGCCGATCAGGTGCCGCAGCAGCCGGCGCTCGATGTCCCGGACGTCCTTGTACCGCTCGCGGAGTAGTTGGTCCTGCATCCTCAGGAACCGCCGCTGGTACGTGCGGAGTTCGTCGCTCGTGGCGTAGGCGGCGCAGAGCTTCTCCTTGCTGATTCTCGAGGCGATCTGCTCGCGGAGGCGGCCCTGGGTCAGGACGCCGTAGTGAAAATCGAAGATCGAGGCGATGTCGCGTCCCAACTGCTCGGCGGTCGCCTCCCGCAGGGAGTCCAGCTCCGCAACGGAGCCTGCGAACGCCTGGCGGAGCTTCTCGAGTTCGCCCGGCACCTCCTCGTTGGTGACCGTGCGGTACGAGAC
>JACQVT010000616.1 GCA_016209665.1 Planctomycetota bacterium
CCCAGGACTGCTGTCGCCGGGAGGAAACTCTCTCGCCCTGCGGCCGGGAACTCCCATGCCACACGCTCCGCGGTCTAGCGTTGTAGTACTAACCCGATCCCACGAACGACCCGTATCGGCCGCGGGTGGGGAAGAGCCACACCATGAGCGCCGCCGAGGGGAGCGCGAACAGCAGGTAATCGGTGGAATCCCGCGATGCGAATGAGAGCACCAGGCCGAAGACCGCGATCGCTTCGGCCAGCGCGAACTGCTGCACGACACCGAGGAGGAACCGCTGCGGGGCCGGGGTCGCCGCAGCCAGGCGCCGGATCAAGTTGGGCCAGGCCAGCGTGAGGACGACCAAGGTGGCCGCGACGGCGCCCAGCACGAGCCGCATGGTGTCGGCGTACGGATTCGGACCGGCCGTCGCCTCGGCTGGACGCTGGACGGTCCACGTGATCAGCCCGTACACCGGGAGACTCGAGGCGACGACCGCAGCCACGAGTTGAGACTTGCGCACGACCGCTTCTGCGTGCATCCCGGCGTCCCTCAATAGCGATGGAACCCGGACCCGAGGAAGTGGGCCCCGAAGTAGGTGAAGATCAAGAACCCGAAGCCGAGCACGCCCACCAGCGCCCACCGGAGCCCGCGGAATCGCGGCAGGAAGTGGATGAGCACGATTCCGGTGTAGACCACCCAGGTCAGGCCGGTCCACACGATCTTCGGGTCGGCGTGCCAAGGCGCGTCGGCCGGCAGCTTCTCCCGGCCCAAGTAGAGGCCCAGCGCTCCCAAGGCGATTCCCAGCGAGAGCATGAGCCAGCCGGCCGCGATCGTGCGCACGCTGATCGCCTCGGTCACCTCGAGGGGCGGGAGCAGCCACAGGAGCGGGCCCGGCCGATGCGACTTCAACTGGCGGGCCTGGGCGAGGTACATCGCCCCGGTCACGAACCCCAGGGTGAACGCGACATAGCTGATCACCGTCAAGGACACGTGCGAGGCGAGCAGCAGCGGGTGGGCCTCGGGGAGTTCCGCGGGAGGCCGCACGAGCAGGAACGAGCCGGCGGAGATGGCGGTGATCAGGGGGACGGAGAAGGAGACCACCGTGGGCAGCCGGAACCTCCGCCCCAGGAAGAGAACGAGGACGGTGACCAGGACCAGGAAGAGCAACAGGGACTCGAGCGCGGTCAGCACGGGGAAGGCGCCGCATTCGACCGCTCGGAGAGCGAGCAGGGAGGTATGGCAGAGGGCCGCTCCGCCGGCGAGCACCTGGGTGACGCGGCTGGCCATCTCCCCGCGGCGCACGAGATGGACGATCGCCGTGACGCTGGCCGGGACGTAGAGGAAGAACCCGAGGCAGAGAAGGAAGTGCTGGTGAAATGGATACATGTCGGTATCGCGACCCGTCGGTGACGACCGTATCCAGCCTATCCGTCGCGGGTCGGGCTGTCACGGATTATGCCGCTGCGCGGCGATCCGTGGTCCCTCACCGTACGAACGACTCGCGGCGCGAGGCCTCGGACAGGCGAACGAAGTATCGCTCCGGCGCCCGCGCGAACTTGGCCCGGGCTTCGCGCAGGCTGGACTCTCCCGCGTAGCTGACGGCGGACTGGAGGTGGCCGCGGATCCGCGCCAGGATCGACCCGACGCTGCCGCGATAGGGGACCTCCACTGATTGTCCCTCCTGCGGCGTGGCCAGCAGGTCGTCGGTTTCGTCAGGGCGGGCGCCGGCCAGGACCGCCTGGGGGGAGGTCATCCCCCGGTAGATCTTGATCTTCTGTCCCGAGGCGGGGTTCTCGATGGTGACCCCGGGCGACTCGTCGGTTCCGGCGAGGGCGCTGCCGAGCATGACAATCGAGGCTCCGGCCAGGATCGCCAGGGCGATGTCCTTGTCGTCCCGCACCCCCCCGTCCGCGATCAGCGGCACGCGCTCGCCGAGCGCCAGGTACGATTCGCGAATGGCCTGGAGCTGAGGCACTCCGGCGGCGGTCTCCAGGCGCGTCCGGCAGCCGCGTCCGGGACCGATGCCGACCTTGACCGCCGCGACGCCGAGACGGGCCAGGAAGCGAGCCCCTTCCCCCGTGCCGACGTTGCCGCAGGCGAGCGGAACCCGCGGGAAGCGTCTCCGGAAAGCCCGCACCGCCTGTTCCACGACTCGGGAGTGGGCATGGGCCACGTCCAGGAGCACGCAGTCCGCGCCGGCCTCGAGCACGGCGTCCGCCCGTTCGAGGTAGTCCCCGCGTGCCCCGATGGTGGCGCCGACGCGCAAACGGCCCTTCTCGTCCTTGGTCGAGTGCGGTCGGTTCTTGGCCAGCCGCAGGTCCCTCATGGTGATCAGCCCGCGGATCTTCCGCTGGTCGTCGACCAGGGGGAGCTTCTCCTTGCGGTGCTGGTACATCCGCTGTTCCGCGGCCTCCAGGGTGATGTCCGGCGGCGCGGTCACGAGCCGCTCGAACGGGGTCATGAAGTGCTCGACCGGCTCCTCGTCGGCCGCCGCAAAGGTGGGCACGTCCCGGTGCGAGAGGATTCCGGCGAGCATGCGGCTGCCGGGCTTGTCCTCGACCAGGATGCCGCTGATCCCCAGATGTTCCATCAGCCGCCGGGCGCCCGCGAGACTGTGCTTGCGCCAGAGGACCTTCGGCTGCTCGATGATGTGGGCGTGCTGGCGCTTCACCTGGGCGACGGCGCGCGCCTCGTCCGGGATGGGGCAATTGCGGTGCAGGAAGCCGAGGCCCCCTTCCAATGCGAGCGCCTTGGCCATCTCGGGCCCGGTGACCGTGTCCATGTTGGCTCCCACGACGGGGAGCCGCAGCGCGATCCCGCGAAAGAGCGGCAGGGAGAGATCGATCTGCCGGCGCGAGTCCACCACCCCCATCTGGGGGCGGAACAGCACGTCGTCGAAAGTGGCTCCGAGGAACAGGGGTTCGCACGGGCGCTTGCTCATGTCCTTCCCGCCATGGAACTCTACCGGCGGGTCCGGCGACCCGCTCCTGGGACTCCGATCGAACCGATCCTACCGTTCCCCGCCCGGCCTGGGTAGAGATTCGCACGCCCGGGTGCGGGTCACTCCCGGTTCGCCGACACGAGGAAGCGCTCGTCGCCGACGGTTCCCTCGCCGAGCGGTGGGAGGGAAAGAGTAGGACAAGCGCGTAGACGGTCGCCTCCTGATGGACAAGTCCTCCACCACGGCCAAGGCCGAGCTGCTGGTACGGGGCGTGAAGCTGCCGAACGACCCAGTTCACCGGCGTAGGCCGCCGGCGCGATTGGATCCCACGCAAATCCGGCATGCGGCCCACGTCCGGCGCAGCGTTTGGTTCGGCACAGCTACTCGCCTCCAATCGCGAACCCGAGAACGAGCAGCGCCATGCACGCTACCAGACTGCCATAGGCGGCGCCACGGCTGACTTGACCATTGGCCGACCCCAGCCCGAATTGCCGCCCCTGGCGGTGCCACAGCCACAATCCGACGGGAGCGGTGACTGCGCCGAACAACCACAACTGCCAGGGCTCTGAGCCATGCCTGAGCATTTCGCCGCAATCGCCGACACGGTCGAGCGCCCCGATCCCGATGTATACGCCGTTGGCCAGCAGGCAGAATCCGGCGAAGAACCGCAGCAGGAAAGCCCACGGCACGCGAAGTGCGGCCGCAACACTCCAGAGGAGGAGTGGGGCCGCGAGGCCAAACAAGGGACCGGACCAGACGACGACCAACGGGTGCGGGTTGTCGACCAGGTCCGTGCGGGAGATGGTCAACGGGTTCAGGACCACGCGCGCCACCCGGCCTTCGGTCAAACACGCCCCAAGGACGTGGCCGGCCTCGTGAATCGCCTGCATCCCCAGCCAGGCGCCGAGAACCGTCGAGCAGATCAGAACGACTTGATGCACGCGACTCACTGCGCCCTCTCCTGGTGCCGAACGACACGGATGACCACGCAGCCGTCATCCGCCTTGATTCAATCCCGGACCATGTCGGCCGCTGTGGTCCATCCGATGGTTCGGGGGCGACACCTTACGGTAACTGCCAGATCATGACGCACGTCCATGCTACGAATCGCCGGCTTCTTCGCGCGCCGCG
>JACQVT010000621.1 GCA_016209665.1 Planctomycetota bacterium
TCATAATGGGGTGGGCTTTGGTAACGATTTACTTGCTGGCCACGAGCCAGCCCGCATCTTTCACGGGGCTTGGTAGGAGCGGCGTCCCCGCCGCGATCCGCCTTCGCCGAGCCTACGGCGGACAAGCCCGGACGCCCGAATCGCGGCGGGGACGCCGCTCCCACCAGCGGACAGGCTGTTGGCCATCCATGCGGGGTGTGAAATATGCGGGCCAAACATTTTTCCCGTACCGGGGAAGCCGCCACGTTCGACATGGTGAGCGCAGCCCCCGGGCCGCCGCGGTCGGCGACCGCGGCTACAGAACGAGCCGGCACCGCTTCAACGCCGCGCTCCGGTAGGGGTACAGCCGGTCGATCTTCGCGAGCATCGCCGGCGCGATTTCTGCCTCGGTCGGCACGCGCTGGAGTTGCTGTGCCAGTTGCTGCAGATACAACTCCACCTCGCGTTTCGACCCCGCCGCCCGGGGGCGGGCGACACTCGGGCGTGGTGCGTCCACCGCTGCCAGCCGGTGGTTTGTGATCCGGACGTACTCCGGGTCACTGTCGGTGAGCACGTAGCGGCGATCCAACCGCCGCGCGACCACGGCGGTCGTGCCGGTGCCGCCGAACGGATCGAACACCAGATCGCCCGGTCTGGTCGTCAGTGCGATGATCCGCTCCATCAGCTTCTCCGGCAACTGACACGGATGCGCGTCGCGGTCGCGTTTGTGCCGGAGGCGATGGATGTCGGACCAGATGTCGGTCAACTCGACCTTGGCATCGTCGCCGGCCGCTTTGCGGCGTTGGACACAGTGCGGCCGGATGCAATACGTTGGCGCGTCGGGCGACGGAATCTGGTTGAGGGTCGGTGGTGCGCCGGGTTTGGTATACCAGAGCAGTGCATAGTGCGCCGGCATGATCTTGCCGCGCGGTTCGCTGAGCGCGTCCCACGCGATCCAATGCCGGAACTCCAGTTGGCGGTTGAGAAACACGGCGTGATGGGTCGCCCACTTCGGGAGGTTCAAAACGAAGAGCGCGCCGCCCGGTTTCAGCGCGCGTGCCATCCCCGCCAGCCAGCGGTCGCACCACGCGAGATATTCCTGCTCGGCCCGGGCGTCGTCGTAGCCCCCGTACAGCTTCTGGAGGTTGTACGGCGGATCGGCAAAACAGAGGTCGAAACTGCCGGGCGGGCAGGCCTCCAAGAAGGTCACGCAGTCGGTGTGGTGGATTTGGTTCGGGGTGACGGCAGCCGCGTCCGCTGGGCGCGGCGGGAAAATGGGGCCGCGGTCAGCGACCGCCTGCGTGGCCGAAGCTTCACCCCGGACGACGGGGCAAGCTCTCGCCGCGCTGTCGCGCGAGCGCAGCGGGTCGGCGCGGCGAAGGCCCGCGGCGACAGGTTCCTCCACCGCCTGCACGAAGCTCGCCCCTTCCCGTTCCGTCAACGCCCGGATACGGGCCAGCACGTCGTCCGGGATGACGCGGTCGCGAATCGGTCGCCGGGGCAGGTCGCGCCAGACATCGGAGAGGGCGGCGCCGCGGGGGTTCATCTGGTGGCGTTTGCCACCCCAGTCCTTCAGCGACTTGCCGCAGGCGGCGCAGCAGGCGTGGGGGAGGCGGACGGTGGCGTTGTTGAGTTGGAACTTCGCCTTGTCGCCCGGCTTCCAAAACAGCAGCAGGCCGCGATGGACGGGTTTCAGCCCGCCGGCGGGCGGGCGGGGCGCGTCGGCGATGTCGAGCGCGATCCAGTATTTGAACACCAGTGACCGGCTGAGACGGACGGCGAGCGCGGGCAGTTGCGCGGGCGTGCCGTACGCGAACAGCAGCCCGCCCGGCCGCAGGGCCTGGGCGCATTCGTCGGGTCGGTCGCCGAGGCCGGCGCTGACCACGACGGTGTCATACGAGTCATTCTGCACGGGGTGGGATTGCACCACGAAGAGGCGTGGAAAGCAAAAGTGTTTTTTTCTCTTTGACCGGCGGCGGAAACACCCTAAAGTTGTTGGCATTCAGTAGAGAGGGCAGTTGTGTCGATGAAGAACATATTACATCACTTGATTCAGTTGCAGGAATTGGATTTTGCCTTGGCCGAGCAGAAAGCCGCTGACCCCCAAGCGCCGCTCAAACAGTTGGCGGAGGCCATCACGCAGTTGCGCGACCAGCTTCCCGAGGCGGTACTCGGGCGCTATCAACGGCTGCAGCAGAAAAACTCGCTCGCGGTCGTCCCGCTGGCCAACGGCGCGTGTTCCCAGTGCCGGATGGCCGTCCCGCCCGGCATCATCAACGCCGTGCGGGCGGAGGAGGAACTGCAGACCTGCGGGCATTGCGGTCGCTTCCTGTATTACCAGGAGGGTCTGCCCCGGCAAGCGAAGAAGGCCGGCCATGACCACCGCCCGCCGCAAGCCGGCCTGGCGCGGTTCTCGTCGGCGAAACTGATGATCCCGAAGCTGCAAGCCAAGACCCGCGAGGAAGCCGTGGGCGAGTTGGCGCAATTGCTGGCGAGCCAGGGTTTCGTCGAGGAACCCGGCCGCGTCGTCGAGTTGGCGCTGCGGCGCGAGGCGATGGTCAGCACCGCGGTGGAGAATGGTCTGGCCTTTCCCCACGTCCGCAACGTCGAAGGCGGCGGCCTCACATTCGCGGTCGGCTTGAAAGAGAAGGGGATCGATTTTGGCACGCCGGACGGTCGCCTGAGCAAGATCATTTTCTTCATCGTCATCCCCGCGCCCGCCAGCGCGTTTTATCTGCGGTTGCTGGCCGGCCTGGTGCGCACGTTCAGCGAGACTGACGCCCGCAAAGACCTTTTGGAATGCGACACCCCCGAGGCGATGTGGAAGACGCTGAGCAAGCTCACCCGCCAGACGATTCCGTAAGCAGCCGGCGGAGTTCCAGCAGGTTGGCTTTCACCACGTATCCACACGCGCCGGCAGACAGGGCCTCCTGGCGCAGATACGGATCGTCGTAGGAGGTGACGATGATGATCTTGACCGCGGGAAAAGCGGCGCGGATCTGCCGGGTGGCGGTCAGGCCGTTCACGTCCTTCATCGAGAGGTCCATCAACACCCAATCCGGACGACTCGCGGCGTAGGCCGTCAGCGCTTGGGCCCCATCGCTCCGCTCGTCGATTTCCTCGGCTAGGTCTGTGATTAGACCCCGGATCAGTTGACGCATCCGGTCGTTGTCGTCAACGATCAGGACTCTCATGCCTCCTCGTCATCGTGGGGGTACCCGCCTACCACAAGTGCGAGAAGGTGTCAATCAGTCACTATTTAGACCCTTGAGCTACCTGCGGGGTCACGCTAGCGTTTCCCGCGAGACGACCATGAGCTATGCGAAACGACCCAAGGCCGGCCAGCAGACGATGAAAGTGCGCGAAACCGTGTACGACTACGTCGTCGCGGAGGCTGAAAAGACAACGCGGACCCCGCCGGGCATGATGGAGCACATGCAAAAACTGCATGCGGCCATCAAAGAGATTTTTGGTCACGACGATATTGAACGGGTCGTGACCAAGATCCGCGAATGGCAGCGGAAGGCGGAGAGAAAATAGGCGCGCCGGCCTACTGTTGCCACCTCCTTAACGCCCGGCGGATGGCGTCGCGGATCTCGGTGAGCGCAAGGCCGGCCCGGGCGAGCTTGCCGGAATCGAGCACGCAATTGGAGCGCGGGGTCTTCGCTGCCAGGCGCATGAACTCCACTTCGCTGGTGAAAAACCTGAATTCCTTCCGGCACACGCCGCTTTCCTTGATCAGCTCGACCACTTCCCGGGTGGTCACGCTGCCGGGCTGGGTGACGTGGTAGATGCCGAAGGGCGCCCGCTTCGACCAGCACTGCCAGGTGGCGGCGACGCACTCGTTGAGGTCGGAGAGCGAATTGCGCGCCTCGAGCAGCCGCTCGTAGCGCATCAGTTTGGTGAGATAGTTGCGCGGGTGGTCGAGGTTGTCGAACGGGATGCGGATGCGCCAGAGATAACACTGCCGCGCGCCCGCGAGCACTTCCTCGCCGAGCGCTTTGCTGCCGCTGTAGAAACTGCAGTTGTTGTGGCGAAAGGTGAAGTTCGGTTCGTCCTCCTCGGTAAACCCCGCGCCACCGGGTTTGCTCCCGTTGTAGATGCAGCCGGACGAGATGTGTCCCCACGCAACCCCCGCCGCTTCACACGCGTCGCGGACCAGACCGGGCAGGACGGCGTTGCCCAGGAGACAGTCGGCTTTGTGCTGCTCGCACGCGTCCACATTGGGCTGGCCGGTATAGCCGGCGCAGTTGATGAGGAACTCCGGCGGCTGCTCCCGCAGCAACTCCGTCAGCACCTCGCGATTGGTATAATCCACTTCGGTGCGGCTCAGGCTCCGGCAGGCCAACCCCTGCTGCTGGAAGAACCGCTGATAGGCGCGGCCGACATATCCGCGGCCGCCGAGCAGGAAAATCATGCGATTCTCTTAACAGGTTTGCCGAGGCGCATCAAGGGAATGTCTCGCGCGGATCGGGGCACGGGTGCATCGTTACGACCACCCCGGCGTGCGCCCCGCTGGTGTAGCGTGGGCTGTCTCAGCCCACCATTCTCTGCTGCACTGGAGTCGGCTGGGGATCACCGCTGAAGCGGGACAGGCAGCCGACGCCACACCGGTGCAGTATCAATCTGCACCCCTTGCCCGCCGCCAGTTCTGGCGCTTGATCCCTGACGGTTGCCCGTTTTTAGGTTAGAGCGTGTGGTGTAATGA
>JACQVT010000622.1 GCA_016209665.1 Planctomycetota bacterium
GAATCACACTGATTGTCATGGCAGGCGCCATCGCTCTGCCGGGGACCACGGCCCACGGTGCCAGTCCGAGTGACGCACCGCTCATCAAGCAGGATCCCCAGGCCAACATCACCGACGTGTACGCCTTCGTCGGCAGAAAGTACGACAATCCTGGCCAGAACGTGCTGAACGTCATCGTCCAGGTACGGCCGTTCTCGGAGCCGGGTGACGGCGTGATCTACGACCGGTTCGCCGACGATGCCCTTTACAGCATTCACATCACCGACCCGTTCGATGGATCGTCCGCCCTGCGCTACAACTTCCGTTTCTCTTCGGTCAGTCCCCGGACGACCCCCGGCCTGAAGAATCCCGATACGATCCTGTCGTACGGCCTCGGGACGGAAGCCGGCGCGATTCTCAGTATCGGCGACGCACGCCAGAACTACACGCAGACCTACACCGTCATGAAGGAACAGGGTGGAACGACCAGGATCATCGGCAGCGGCTTGCCCATTCCCCCGCCGAACCTGGGAGCAAGGACGACGCCCGCGTACAACGACGCGCAGACCGGGGCCGCCGTCTCCGGAGCGATCGCGCTTGACGAACTGGACAGCTACACCCGAGACGCCATCTCCGATCTGAACGGTGGCGAGGCGAGCTGGGCTGGTCCGCGCGAGGACGGGTTCTACGCCGATACGCCGGCGATCTTCGATCTGCTCGACCCCCGGATTATCGAGGACAAGAACGGCAATCCCAATGACGGTCTCGGTCAGGATGGCGGCGGCGTGGATGGCTTCAAGGGCTTCAACGTCCTCAGTTACGCCCTGCAGATCCCGGTCCAGAATCTCAGCGGCGTGCCGGGCTTCCCGTTCGTGGGTGTGTACGCCTCGGTGAGCCGCCCGCGCATCACGCTTCGTCTCAGCGGCGCCGCGGCGATCAACGCCGGTCCGTGGCTCCAGGTGAACCGCATGGGCAACCCCCTGTTCAACGAGGTGCTGGTCCCGCTGAAGGACAAGGATCGGTACAACCGGACTTCTCCCGTGGACGACGAGACCAGCTTCGCGACGTATGCGCTGAATCCCGAGGTGGCGTTCCTGATCAATTTCGTTCTCTTCGCGGATCCGACCGGCCAGTCGCCGATCCCCACCGTCGGCCGCAGCGACCTCCACTCGATCTACATCCCGGACGTGCTGAGGGTCGCGACCGACACGGAGCCGGTCAGGCTTGCCGGCCAGACGGGATTCAACCGACTCTCGTTTTTCGGCGGTGACTTCACCAACGCTGGCTTTCCCAGCGGGTGGCCGAACGGACGGCGCCTCGGCGATGACGTGGTCGACATCGCCCTGACGGCCATCGCTTCGCCCGCGGGTGTGGGGGGGGTCGGCGACAACGTCAACGCCAATGACCAGGTCTACAACCAGGTGTTCCCGTACGCGGCAACACCACACGCCGGCACGCGGAACTCAAAGGATGGGCCATGCGTGCCCTGATCCGGACCGCGGGATTCGCGGCGAGCGCGGTCCTGCTCGCGGCGGCACCGGTGTTCTCACACGACTTCTGGATCGAGCCGTCATCCTTCCGCGCCGACGGAAACCAGATTACGCGGATCATGCTGGACATCGGGCACAACCTGCGGGGCACCCCCATGGTCCGCGACCGTTCGCAGTTCGAGCGGTTCGTCATCGCGGGGCCGAACGGGGAGTTCCCCGTGCTGGGGCGGGACGGCGCGCACCCGGCTGGGCTGATCCGCACGCCCCGACCGGGCGTCTACGTCGTTGGGTTTCATAGCCGGCCCGCCGAAATCCAGCTCGCCCCGAAACCCTTCGAGACATACCTGCGAGAAGCTGGTCTTGAACGGATCATCGCGCAACGCGCGGAACGGGGTGAAACCCAGCGCCCAGGCCGCGAGCGGTTCTCCCGGTGTGCCAAGAGCCTGATCGTCTCAGGCCCGCCTTCGGCGGAGGGCTTCGACAAGCGGCTCGGCTTTCCGCTCGAGCTGGTGCCTCTGGCCAACCCCATGATCGCAGGCGGAAGAACCGTTCCGTTTCTGTTGATTTACGACCAGAAGCCCTGCCCCGGCGTGCAGGTCCTGGCCGTCCACCGCGACCGGCCGGACGAGCCCTTCGTCACACGTTCTGACGAGCAGGGCACGGTCCGATTGAATCTCGACCGCGATGGGATCTGGCTGATCAAGGCCGTTTACATGGTCCGTGCCCCGGAGGGATCGGGCGCGGACTGGCAAAGCTTCTGGGCGTCGTTGACCTTCGAACGGGGTGGTTCGGACGATGGCCGAGTCACGAGCCGCCCATTCAGCTCTCGCAGCAGGCCGGCGAACGAGATCCCGCACAGCGACGTCCGCACACCGACGGCACGGCTGGATCGTTATCAATACCTGCTCGATCAGCTACGACCGTCCCGATCAGCGCCAGCGACGATGCCGGTTCGATGAGGCCTCGCGTCGCATCGAGCGAGTCGACTTCGGCGTTGGTCGAACAAAATCCTTCGCATGGCTGACCGGCGCCCGCGCCGATGCTCTGCCTCGGTCACGGCCGAACCGTGATGCATTCCATCGTGTCAGGCCGGCGGGGCGAGGAGCGGTCAGATTTTCAGTCGACGCAGTTAGGATCTACGGGATGGTTCGCACCGCTGATGCAACGCTGGAAGACGGCGAAGTCGTCGCTGTCGGCGTCGCTGTCGCCGTCGAGGTCCTTGTCCTCGCACCCTGGCCCGAGCCCCACACCCGGGCCGGCGGCACAGGCGGCAAACGCGTTGAAATCGTCCTCGTCCACGTCGCAGTCGTGATCGAAGTCCGGCCCGACGAACGTCGTGCAGGTCGGCAGCGCCACGCCCCAGAACCCGCCGGTGAGGGCGTAGTTCCCGCCGGCCAGTTCATTGGCCGCGCTGGCGTCGGGCTGGCCGGCGGTGCCGGTGAGCGTGAAGCCCC
>JACQVT010000623.1 GCA_016209665.1 Planctomycetota bacterium
GTGGAGCGGGTCGCCGAGAGCGAGGAAGCCCGCCGCCTGAAGGACCAGATCTGGTCGGCGGTGGACGAGTTGTCCGGGCCGCAGAAGGCGGCGGTCATGCTGTTCTACCGCGAGGGGATGAGTTGCGACGCGATCGCCAGGACGCTGGGCATTCCGATGGCCACCGCCAAGAGCCACCTGCATCGGGCCCGCGGGCGATTGCGTGATCTGTTGAGCGGACTGGTAAAGGACTGGAGCAGCTTCCGGTCACTGAGAGAGACCGCGTCATGATCACCTGTCGACACGCACGACACCTCTTCGATACCTACCTGGATGGCGAGCTGTCGCCGTCGCTGCAGGCCGAGCTGCACGCCCATCAACTGAACTGCAGCGACTGCCAGGGCGAGCTGGCCCTGCTGGAGGCTTGCGGCGACGTCGTCGCCTACGACCGCGGCGAGCCGACGGTCAACGCCGCGTTCACCGACCGGGTCCTGCTGGCCTACCGGGCCCAGGCCAGGCCGGCGCCGCGGCGGCACTGGGGCCGTTTGATCCTGACCGTTTCGTCGCCCGAGGCGGCGGCGGCGGCCATCGCGCTGGCCGTGCTGCTGATCGCGCCCACCGGCAAGGAAGCGAGCCCAGGTCTCGTGGCCGGCGAGCGGACGAGAGTTCCGGATTCCGTGAAGGACATCCTCCTGACCTTCGGCGGCAAGGAGGAGGGCGCACCCAAGTCACCGACGGCCCGCCAGATGCCGGCGGGCTTCGTGGACGTCATGCTCGCCCCGTGGGTCGAGCAGACCCGCAAGACGGTCGACGGCACCCGCCGGAGCGTCGAGCGGCTTGATTCGCTGTTGCGGCTGGGAATCGCGGGTGCCACCGAGGCGTTCGCCGCGAGCGGACGCGCCGCGGACGCCGTCAAGACCGTGCCGGAGGCCGTCCATCAGCCCAAGCCGGTCGATCCCAATCCGCTCGACCCGTCGTTCCTGCACCAGGCTCCCACGGTTCCGCAGCCCGGCCCCGAGGTCGACGACACGGTCGAGGCATTGTAAGCTCCCTCGTCGTTACGATCGGCTTGCACAGCGAGGTGGATTCGGTCTGCCCGCGGAGTTGTTTTGCCCGTTCCGTTCGGATCTTCAGTGCGATCCGTCTTCGCCAACTTGTGCGTCGCCGTGTCGTGCCTGCCAGCCGCGGCAGGTCTGAACGCCGCTCGCGCTCAAACGTCGGCGTCGGTGCCGGCCTCGCTGCCGCAGACGCGGCCGGCCAGCCCCGCTACCGTGGCGAGCCACGTACCGGGCGACGTGAGGTTGTACGCTGAGGTCCGCGATCCGCGGGGCATCTCGCGATACGGGGCGGGCGCGGGCCTGGCGGGCGGCGTCCTCGCAGGACTCCGCCCCCGCGCGGCAACGACGCCGGCGGCCACGGCCGGCCCCGGTTGGGGACTGAGGCAACTGTTCGCCCAGGCAGTGGGCCTCGACGATCCGGGAGCCATCGACCTGCTGTTTTCCGGCCCGCTGGGCGTCGCCGCCGACGGCTGGAGCGGCCTGAGCGACGCCGTCCTGGTCGCCTGGCCGAACGACCCCGCCGCGCTGGCGGGCGCACTCGCCGCCCGCCTCGTGCCCGCCACGGTGTCAGGTAAGGTCCGACGCTACGCACTGGCGCACGATCACGAGCTGGCCTGCGATGGGCGATCCGCCGTCGTCGGACGGCCCGGCAAACGGACCAGCCTGTACGCGCGAACGCTTGACCTGCTGGAACGCGGTGGCGGGGCCTCGCTGGCGGACCAGCCCGAGTTCCGCGAACGCACCGCCTCGTTGGCGGCCGACTCGCAACTGATCGTTTACGTGGGCAAGGCCGCGGGCGCCGCCGCCGGCCAGGACCCGCTGACCGCTTGGTGGCCCGAGGACTGGCCGTGGCTCGAGACCGTCGCGTTGGGGCTGGCCCTCGGCGGCGACGGGCTGACCGTCAAGGTCAGTGGTCGGCTCGATCCTGACGGCCCGCCGCTCACGCGGAGCGAGCCGCCGATCCAGGTTCTGCGCCGCCTCCCGCCTTCGGTGATCGCGGCCTGGACGCAGGCGATCGACTACGTCGGGACCTTCCGACGGCTGCGCACGCAATTCTCGCATGACCCCGAAGGCTTTCACTTCGACGCATTGGAAGCCGGCCTCGAATCGGGCACGATCGAGAAGCGTCTGCTCGGCCACCTCGTCGGCGACACCGTCCTGCTCATCGATCAGGTAACGGTCAAGCCGCTGGCCGCGACCGACGACGCGGAGACGCTGATCCTGCCGACGGCGGCCGTGGTGGTAGAAACGGACGATCCCGACGCGGTCGCCGCCGCGCTCGCACCCGTCATGACCAACGTCGTGCGGCTGGTTAACGGGCAGTTGCCGGCGGCGAGCGCGGTCGCGCTGCGTTCGGAGCCGGTCGCGCCCGGCGGGCCGACGATGCATTCCGTCGCCGTCGGCCGTGTGCTCGGCGGCAACACGAAGTGCGACCTGCTGCACGCCCTCGACCTCAGCGCCGTCGTGGCCGACCGTTGGCTCGTGGTGGCCACCGATCCGCGCACCCTGCGGCAGATTGTCGCCGCCCGCCGCGGCGCGGCCGAGCCGTTGCCGGTCGGCGACCTGGACCGCATCGTCGAGCAGGTCGCCCTGCGCGGCGGCCAGCCGAGGCGCGTGCTGTACGCCCAGCCGCGGTCGGCCGGCCAGATGATCGACTCTTGGATCCGGCACATTTCCGCCCACCATCCCGAGATGCTCCAGCCACAATGGTGGGAGAAGTTGTTGCGCCGCCAACGGGCGATGGGCAAGCAACTCGGCATCCTGGGCCGGCCCGCGGACGGTGCGGTCGAAGTCGTCGACAGTCTGCCCGGCAGCGCCGCGCGGGGCCTGCTGCAAACCGGCGACCGCATCCTGGCCGTCGACGGCATCAAGGTCGACCCGGCCGCCCCGCTCAAGTCGCTGCGGGAGAACATCGCCGCGAGGAAGCTCCCCGACCGGATTACGCTTCTCGTCCGCCGCGGCGACAAACCGCAGGAGATCACGCTGCCCCTGCCGGGCGAATCGCCCGACGCTGCCATCCGCTCGCCCGTCGAGCTGCTCGGGCAATTTGCCGCCCTCTCGCGGCTGTTCGGCTCGGCCAGCTACGTCTTGTGGCAGCCCCGCCCCGACGTGGTTGATGCCCGCATCGACCTGCGGTATACCGCCAGCACGCAACCGGCCGCCCACTGAGCGGCCATCGGTCGATCCGGCTCGTGGAGCCAGACCATGTTGGTCCGTCGAGCCACCCTGGTAGCCTGTCCCGCGTTGATACCGCCACGAAGAAGGAGGACATTGGCCGCAAAAAACGCAAAAGCCGCAAAAAGAAACCAGGCCAAGCGGAGCCACGGCGTCCGGCTCGCTTCTTTTTTGCGTCTCTCGCGATTTTTTGCGGCCATTCCGGCCTTTCGGTTTTGAGCAAGATGTGGAAACGTGAACATGAGGAGGCAGCCGATGAGATCGATCTTTGACCGGTGCGACGTGGCTCGGGAGACGGGCTTTGCGGTTCGGGGCTTGAGCCTGATCATGATGCTGACCGGGCTGGCCACGGGGCAGGCGGCGCCCGATTCGCGGCCGGGGCCGCAGAGCGGCACCTATTATGCGGCGGCGTTCGGGGCGAAGGGTGACGGGAAGACCGATGACACGGCGGCCATCCAGCGGACGATCGACGCGGCGGCGGAAGCCGGCGGCGGCACGGTCGTGCTGCCGGCGGGCCGATACCTCATCGCCGGGAGCCTCCGCATCGGCA
>JACQVT010000624.1 GCA_016209665.1 Planctomycetota bacterium
GCCAGTGTGTCCGCGACGAAGACGGTCTTCCGGATGGGATACACCGCCTCCGCCTCGCGAAGGGCTTCCGGCAGGCGCCGGTCGTGGTCCAGGTAAAAGCGGGCGCGCTCGATGTCGTTCTGCACCCCGTTGGCCTTGTTCAGGCGAAAGATGGTCTCCGCCAGCGCGTACCGTTTCTCTGCCTGTTCAGGTTGCCCCGTCGCCTGATGGACATCGCCGAGGGCGATGACCGCCTCGCTGGTGGGGGCGATAGCGATGGCCTTCTCATACAGGCCGATGGCGGCCGAGAAGTCCTTCTGGGACGCCTTCACCTTGGCCAGGGCGGCCAGCACGTGGGCGGTGCTGGGGCTCTCTGCCCGCGCCCGCGTGAGCACCTGCTCGGCGGGGACCAGCGCGCCGGTCCCCCAGTACAGCAGCGCCAACTGGGCCCGGGCCCCGGCGGGATTCTCGGCGTAGGGCGCCCCCCCCCCGAGCGCCTTCCCCATCAGCCAGGTGGCTTTGCGGACGTCGCCGGTAAGATACAGGAGATGGGCGCCCCGGCTGTAGGAGGCGAGGTTGGGGCGCAGGTCCATCATCTTCTGGTAATGCTCGAATGCCGCCTCGTAGTCGCCCATCTCCAGGGCGGCATCGCCCAGAAGGCCGTAGGCGTCCTGGCTTGCCGGGTCGACCGCCAGGGCTTTCCGGGCCCACTGGGCGCTTTGCTCGAACTCGTGGCGCGAGCCGGAGACCCAGGCCATGCCGACCATGGCGCCGACGCTCCTGGGGTTCAGGGACAGAGCCTGCTGAAAGACCCCCTCGGCCCGGCCGTAGTAGATGGCGTCCGCGGTCTCGCGCGCCTTCTGCATCAGGGCGTCGCCGAGGCTCACCCACGCCGCGTCATCCCCCGGGTTCCGCTTCACCTTCTCCGTCCAGGTGGCGACGGCGCGATCGGTCGGGGAGGCGCCGCGCGGCTCGGACCGCGCGGCGGGCGCCTCCGCGACCGCGGGGGCCGGGCTTGCGACCGCATGCTGATGCCCGAGCCCGGCCACCCAGAGGCCCAGTACCCCCAGGCGGACCGCGCGACGAGCCACGCCGACGATCGGGTGTCCCCACGCCTTTCTCACGGGTCTCGCTCCGCGGCGCCTGCGCCGGCGCTCCACGGCGTCCTACGGCAACGGCGCCTGTCGCATGTTCACGCTTGGACCGGCATGCGGCGTCGCGGAGTACGGGAAGACCTGGTGGTACACTTGGTCGTTGGCCGCGACGTTGTCCCCTACGATGGTGATCGTAGAGTAGCTGGGGCCGCTCGCCACGGCAGTCAGCGCGATGTCCACCACGTCGTCGCCCAGCCGCCGTCCGTTCGGCCAGCCGCTATTGAACCCACTGGTCGTATCGCTGCCGAGAAACCCAAGACGACTGAAGCCAGGCTGCCCCGCCAGTGTCACCGGATCCGTCGTCGTGTTCACCCGCAGCACGTCCGGGATGTAGACCGCACGCAGGTCGGTCCGCCCGGTCGTGGCGAAGTTCGTGCCGAAAACGGCGTTGATATGGACGGCCACCTCCGGGTTCTCGGCGTAGGTCGCGAACCCTCTTGTCGGATCTGCGTCACCCGTCGGCGACGTCCGGTTGTAGCGGTCCTTGTCCCTCAGCGCCACTAGGACCTCGTTGAAGAGCGGGTTGCCCATGCGGTTGACCCGGATCCAGGGGCCTGAGTGGACCGGATCACCGTCCGTCTTGCGAAGCGTGATGCGCTGCCGACTGACCGACGCGTAGACACCCACGCCCGTCGCCTGGCCAAAAAATGGGTCGGTGTATTCGGACGATTGCAGAGAAGCGACAGGCATCTGTATCGCGAAGGCCAGGACGTTGAACCCCTTGAATCCATCCACGCCACCACCATCCTGTCCGAAGCCGTCGCCAAAGTTGCCGTTGTTGTCCTGGATACGTCCGTCCAGGAGATCGAAAATTGCCGGCGTATCCCCGTAGAACCCGTCCTCACGAGGGCCCGCAAAGACGACCTCCCCTGTCCCGGGTATCCCGACCTGGCGGATGGTCTGCTGCGTGTACAGGTCCAGGGCGCTGAAGTTCGTCGCCCCGGAGACCGCTTTGCCCGTGATCGGGTCATTGTAGAAGGGGGTGGTTCGCCGCCCGACGTTGGGCGGCGCCGTCGGCAGGGCACTGCCGATGACGGTCCCGTTCTTCTTCACCGTGTAGGTCTGCGTGTAGTTTTGCGTTGGAC
>JACQVT010000643.1 GCA_016209665.1 Planctomycetota bacterium
CCGGTCGTTGACGTAGACGTCGACCGGGTCGCCCGCCAGCTTGTCCAGCTCGACCACCGAGCCCTCGGCCAGCCGCAGAACGTCATCCACCAACATGCGGCTGCGGCCCAGTTCGATCTCCACGTTCAGTTCCACGTCGCGGAGCAGGTCGATGCCCTCACTGAACTCACCGGCCGCCGGTTGGCTCGGCAGCTCGGCGATCTCGAACGGACTGGCCCCCGCCGGCAGCGTCGCGGCTCCATCGAGCGTCGCGCCTCCGGCGAGCGTCGCCGGCTCAGCGGCCACTGCCGCGGCCTGAGCCTCTGCGACGATCTCGGCGACCGCTGCCGCTGTTCCCGCTTGGCCCTCGCCCGAACGGTCGATCGGCGCCTGGGTCAAGACCGCCTCCCCCGCGGTGGCATCAGGCCCGCCGCCCCCCGCTTCATCCGCGCCGGAGCCCGCGTCGCTCACCCCGGCATCCGCCAGTGCCGCGTCGATATCCGCCTGGCTCAGTAGCCCTTCTTCTTCAGCCATAACGTCGTCCCTGACATCTCACGCCGTCCTCCGGACGGCCGATCATCCGCCCGCCGCCCGCACTCAGTTCTCAGGCGTGCAGGAGAAGTCCGTCAGCAGGACTTCCTTGATCTTCACGTCGGCACCCAGCACTTCGCCGAGTTCTTCCTTCAGCTTGCTCCGCAGACTCGCCAGATCGGGCTCGGCGAACCGCTCCGGGTCCATGGCCCGCACAACGCGGCTGAACCGGTCCTTGATCTTGGCCGCCTTGGCCGCGACCACCGCATCTTCGGGCCTGCCCTCGGCGGCGCCGGGGCCCCCCCCGCTTCCCGCGGCCTGCGCGTCCTGCCGGGTGGGAATCGTGGCGAACACGGTGAAGTCCAGCGTGTACGCTTGCTGGCCCTTGCGGTTCTGGATCCGAAACTCGCCGATCTTCAACTCCAGGTCCGGCTCCGCCTTGTGGCCCTCGGTCGAGACCAGGCCGTTCTGGCTTGCGGCCTGTGCCTCGGAGGGTGATGCCGAGGCGCTGAAGTGCTTGACCAGAACGAAGACGACAAGGCCTTCGACGGCCATCACGCCGGCCAGCACGCCGAGCATGACCATCCGCTTGCGCCCCCCGGCCGCCGGAGACGCCTCTTCATTGGTTGCCTGTGCTGCTTCATCCAACATTGACTATCCTGTCCTTCCCGGCGATTGCTGTGGTTGCCCGGCCGTGGGTACGGCGTGCACGACAATCTCAATGACACCGTCCGATCTGGTCGCCTCCTGGCCCGGCGCCTGATCGGACTTCGCTTCCTCCGCGTCGCCGGTTGGCGAGCCCGGCCGGCCTCCCATTGTCAGCACCAGCCGGCCCCGATCGACGCCGCAGCCCGCCAGTGCGTCGGCCACCGCCCGGGCCCGGGCGTACGAGAGGTCCATCACGTCCCGGAACGGCGCCTCCGCCGGCAACGGACCACCGCCCGCGCGACCGCGGATCTCGATGCGGCTGCTGCCGTCAGCCAGGAACTCGGCAATCCGGCGCAAGGCCCTGCCCGCCGCCGGCTCCAGCCCCGCGCGGTATGGGGCGAACGACGCCGGTCCTGCGATCCGCACCGTGAGCGCCTCGCCGTCGACCAGCACGTCGCACGGAGCAAGCACCTCATCGTCCGGGCCCAGCAGATGCACGCGGGACTGCCCCGCGAAGCCTGCCCGCTCCAGCCGCTCCAGTAACGTCGGCGGCCGGCGGACCTGTGCTCCGGCCTGCGCCGCGGCCGCGTCCGTCGAGGTGAACCCCAAGGCCCGACGAACTCCGCCGCTGACCCGGCGAAACCGCTCACCCGGCCGCAGATCGCTCATCGCGGCGATCATGACGAACACCGCCACCAGCAGCGTCATCAGGTCGCCGTAGGGCAGCATCCACGACGAGTCCGTGTCCGCCATTTGCCTGAGTCGTTTCGTCCAGAACATCCTCACCTCAGGCGGCATCCACGAACCGCTTCTGCTTTCCGACCAGCTCCTGCAACTGCTGGGCCAGGTGCTTGGCCGTCGCCTCGTCGATCGCCGGCCTGCCCGTTGCGCGACTCGGCGGCGCGGTC
>JACQVT010000641.1 GCA_016209665.1 Planctomycetota bacterium
ACGTTCCAGTTGGCGGGCGTGAAGGTCAGCAGCGATCCGGACCGGACACTGATGACGGGGTCGCCCGCCACGACGCTGACGGTGACGGTGGCGGTCGCCGGGGGCTGCATGTTGAGCGAAACCAGCAACTGGGCCGTTCCGCCCTCGGGCACCGTGACGGCCGGCGCGTCGGTCACGATGGCCACGGAGTCGTTGTCCGCCTCGGTGACCCGCACGAACACCGAGGGCAGGCCGGCGGCGCTGCACTCGATCGTCGCCTGGCCGGCGAGCACGTCGTGGTTGTCCTCGGCAGCGAAGAGCGTGACCGGCTGGAACTGGCTCCAGTTGGCGGGCGTGAACACGAGCGTGCCGCCGAAGGCCACCGAGATATCGGGGTCGCCGCTGGCGGCGCACGTCACGGTGACGTTGGAGAGCGGCTGCGCGCCGAGTCGCACGGAGAACGCCGCGGTCTGGCCCTCGGGCACCACCAGGGCGGTGGTGGACAGGACCAGAGCCAGGGTGTCTTTGTCCACCGTGGTCACGGGAAGGTCCGTGGTCAGCACGCCGCTGCCGCTCAGGCGGAGGGTGGCCTGGCCGTCCAGGAAGTCGGCGTCGTGCTCCGCCCGGAGCAGGACCAACTGCCAGGTGTCCCAGTTGGCGGTGGTAAACCGGAGGTTCGATCCGGTGACGACCTTCACGCTCTCGTCGCCGGCGATCCGGTTGACGGTGACAGTGAGCGGCGATACCGGGCTTTTGGCCAGCTTGACGTTGAGACTCACCGTCGTACCTTCGTCGATCCGGAGGGAGTCCGCGCTGGTGACGATGGCGACGATTTCATCGTCCATTTCGGTAACCAGGACGTCCTTGGGCGGCACGCCGGGGGCGGCGCAGCGGATGGCGGCCTGACCATTGGAGGCGTCGGGGTCCTGGGCGGCGGCGACGACCACGGTCTGGTCCTGGTCCCAGTTGGCGGTGGTGAAGGTCAGGCTGGAACCGGATTGGACGGTCAGGTCGGCATCACCCCAGATGCGGCCCACGGTGACGGCGACGTCGGCGAGGGGCCGGGCCGCCAGACGAAGCCCAAAGCTGGCGGTTCCTCCTTCGGGCACCGATAACTGGCCGGGATTGACGACGAACGCCAGTTTGTCATCATCCAGCTCGATCACCGTGATCAGCCCGTCGTGCAGGCCGGGGGCCGAGCACCGGAACACGGCCTCCCCGTCGTCGGCATCGAGGTCGGCGGCCGCGGCGAAGGTGACACTCTGGAAGACGGACCAGCTCGCGGGGGTGAACGTCAGGCTGCCCGGGCCGACCAGCGTCACGTCGGGGTCACCGCTTTCGGGCGCTATGGTGACGATGGTGTCGGCCGTCGGCTGCGAGGCGAGCTTGACCTTCATGGTGGCGGTCGAGTTCTCGGGAACGGTCAGGAGGTTCGGCGAGGTGACGATGCCCAGCGGGTCGCAGCACAGGCCGGATTCCTCGATCTGGATCGTGTCGACGTACCATCCCGTTCCGCTCCCCAGCGGGCTGGTGCCGAGCCGCCAGCGCAGGCGGATGCTCTGCGTTGCGGTGACGGGCGGCAGGACCACCGTGGTGGTGATGAACTCGCCCGCAGAGCCGGTCCACACCTGGCGGCCGGCGAGCGGATTGGGCGTGAGCATATTGAGGTAGCCGTTGTACCCGCCGGTGACGAACGCGCCGCCGGCCTCGAGGATGTCGAGGAAGGCCCCCGCACCAATGGCGATCTCCAGGGCGCCGCCGTCCTTGCCATCCTCGAGTTCGTAGCGCTGGCGGAAGGTCAGACGGGCGTAGCCCGACTCGATCAGGATCGAGGGGGAGACCAGGTAGCTGTCGGTGGTCTGGTCGGGATCGGGCGTGTAGACGCAGTTCGGAGCCGAGTCCGAGAGGGTTGCCGTGGTGGCCCACTTGGAGGCCAGGCCCGAGCCGGACCCCTTGGACCAGCCGGTCGGGAGGGCGGGCGGCGTGACGGCGTCGAAGTCCTGGCCGGTCTCGCGGCTGCCCAGGCGTCGGGAGAAGGTCACCGGATCGAGGGCTTTTCCCGCGTCCTCCAGTTGCAGCGTCAGGGTGAGCAGCTCGCCGCATGTTCCTGACGCGGTGAAGGTGAAAGGCTTCGACACGCCGGCGCCGCCGCCGACAAGTTTGCCGTAGGTCTGGGTTCCGCTGGGGAGGGTAACGCCGCCGGTCGGGACCAGCGTGGCCCTGAGGTTTGTGGTTGGGGCCCAGCCCGTGTTGCGCAGCTCCAGGTTGACGGTCACGGTCTCATCGGGATCGATGGCCTTGTTAGCCGGCGGGCAGCCTTCGCTGACGACGGTCAGGTCGCCGGGCACGATCTCGATCCCCGAGGCGACGCGGAAACGTCCGGACATGGTCGCCGCCGGCGTGGTGAGCTGGTCCACCCAGACGCCGCTGGACTGGCCGGCGTAGGTGGCGCTGTTGGGCAGGGTCTGCGGGCCGAAGGACCGGCCGGGCACGTAGAAGTCGCCGGCGTCGGCCCAGAAGTTCTTCTCGATCTCCTCGAGGCCGTCGGCCTCCATCAGCCGCATGTACTTGTGGGCGGTGTAGGAGTTGTCGTACTGGAAGTCGCGGCCGCTGCTGTCGAGCCTCGAGTCCACGTGCCAGATCAAAAACCCGTCGGACGGAAAGTCGATCGGGTCATTGCCCACGTTCCGCTTGCGGTACTGAACCATGAAGAACTCGCCGAACAACGTGCCCGGGGCGATGCCCGACATCGTCAATACGCAATCGCCGGCGGAGCCCGAGGGCCGCAGCGCGAGTTCTTGCGTGCCCGACAGCACCTCGGTGGGCGTCAGCCAGCCCAGCATGTACTTGGAGAAGCAGTTGTGGTCGCCCCAGTTGTAGTCCATCATGTCGAGGCCGCCGACGCCGCCGTCAGGGCCGACACGGCCGTCGTAGTCGTACAGGTCGGGCAGGCCGAGCAGATGGCCGGTCTCGTGGATGTCGACGTGCGGGTCGTAGGGCAAGCCGGGGGCGTCGGCGATCCAGGACCAGACATATTTGCCCAGTTTCTTGCCGTCGAGGCGATAGTTGGGGTAACTGTGCCAGTACCATTGATAGGCCCACCAGAAGTTGGCCCAGCCGTTGTCGGGCCCGGTCCACTTGATGAACAGGGCGTCGATGGTGCCGTCGCCGTCGTTGTCGTACTGGGTGAAGTCGTGGCCGCGGGCGTCGGCGTCCTCCATGGCTTCCATCATGAGCGTTTCCTGGCCGGGGCCGTCGCCGAGCTGCTCATAGTAGGAGCGCGGGTATTGGGCGCGGTACCAGTCGAAGACGGTGCCTTGGATCGTCAGTTGCGAGTAAGAGGCCCGCTGGTAGTAGTTGCGGAGGCTCTCATACGGGGCGCTGCCGGGGTTTCCGTTGCCGAAGAACTTGTTGGTCACGTCGGCCACCGTGTGGACGGCCCCGCGCGGCTGGTCGGAGAAGTCGACGAGGAGCACGAAGACCTTGGGGGTGCCGGTCGCGGGGAGTCCGCCCTGCCAGTCGGGAGGCGGCGCGTTCTCGAGATTCGCAGCGGCCGGGTCGGCTGGGGTGCCGGGTCCGCCGTTGGCGCCCAGCAGACGGCGCTGGAAATCCTGCACCAAGTGGGGGGCGACGCGATGGTTGCCCAATCGAACGGCATTCTCCAGTCGCCCGGCCCAAGTGCCGTCCTGGAGATACTGTTCCCGCTCCCCGGGCCGAGGCGGCTGGAGCGCGGACAGGCTCGCCGCAGATACCAACACCCCGCTGATGACCAGGGCCGCTTTGACGGGTCGACAAGTGATGAACATGGTCGATTAACTCCGTGTTGCCCTCCCCGAGGCTACATGGTGTTCTCGTGATAATACCTATCTCCCGACTAAAAAGATAGTGAAATATCCCCCGCGGCTCACCCAGCTCCAGGAAGGACCTGGGCCACCCCCCGCCGGGGGCAGGCGGCGGCCAGGGGTGGGAAAAGCCTCGACCTTGACCGGCGTCAAGGACTCCGGGGCCGGTCGGGACGACAATACCGGTATCGCTGAACCCGGCCGCCGCTTGAGGTTACGCCGCGGCCACAAGCAGGAAGGACGACGAACCATGATTCGCGACATCGTTGTGATCGACGAGGAGAAATGCGACGGGTGTGGGCTGTGCGTGCCCGCCTGCCACGAGGGGGCCATCCGGATCGTTGATGGCAAGGCTCGGCTGGTGGCGGACAACCTGTGCGACGGCCTGGGGGCGTGCCTGGGCCACTGTCCCCAGGGGGCCATCCGGGTGGAGCGGCGAGCGGCGGCCGCGTTCGACGAGTTGGCCGCCGCTGCCCATCTGGCGAGCGGGACGCCGGAGGACAAGGCCATCCGGGCGGGGGGTCGGGTCGGCCTGGCGGTCGCCGCATCGCCGGCGTCGTCACCGTCCGCGCCGGGCGCCGTCGGATCACATGCCGGCGGGTGTCCGTCGCAGCGGTTCGCCCGCTTGGGGGCACCGGGCAGGCGACAGCGGACGACGGATGTCGCAAGCCATGATGGTCCGGAACCCGCCGGCCGGTCGGAGTTGGCTCAGTGGCCGGTTCAGTTGCGGCTGTTGCCACCGCGGGCACCCGTGTTTCAGGACGCCGACCTCTTGCTGACGGCCGACTGCGTACCGTTTGCCCTGGCGGACTTCCACCGGATGCTTCGCGGCCATGCCCTGGCCATCGCCTGTCCCAAGCTCGACGACACGAGTTCGTATGTGCCCAAGCTGACGGAGATCATCGCGTCGAACGACCTGCGGAGCATCACGGTCGTGCACATGGAGGTGCCGTGCTGCACGGGCATCCTGATGATGGCTCTGGAGGCGCGGGCCAGCAGTGGTGTCGACGTGCCCATCGAGGATGTGACGGTCAGCATCCGCGGTGAGATCCTGAACCGTCAGGGCGTCTAAGAGTGCATCCTGAAACCCGTGTGGGACCGGCTTCCAGCCGGTCGGCTTTCAGGGTTTTGGGATGCACAGTTAAGTAGGAACGCAGAATGAATCGTCCGACCCGGTGGGGCTGAACCAGCACGAAGCGCAAGCGAGTGCCCATCGATTCGCGAGAGCTGCGAGACGAGCACTCGCTTGCGCTTCGTGCTGGTACGTGACTCGTTGTGCGTTCCCACTTAGGGCGGCTCAGATTACAGTGGGCCGCCGCCGCAGCCGGGCAGAGTTTGATCCGTCTCCGGTCCGGTGGCGCAGTTGATGAACAGCTCCACGTCGGTGGTGTCGACGTCGTTGTCGTTGTCACGGTCGTGGCACCTGCACTCGGGCTGAACCGTCCCGCCGCCGATGGTCAGGCAGCGCTGGAGGGCGGCGAAGTCGCCAGCGTCCACGTCGCCGTCGTGATCGGCGTCGGCGTAGGGCGTGGGGCAGCAGGCGGTGTCGGCGCAGGTGTGGTTGGCCTGCGTCCACTGACCGCCGAGCGTGGCGCAGTCCTCGGCGGTGGTATCGTCCGCGCAGGTGGCATCCGGCAGGCAGGAGGCGCCGTTCGGAGAATATCTGTTTCCCACGCCGCCGGATAGCAGCACGGTGTCGAAGGTGACGTAGCCCGAGCCATTGGTAAACCAACCGCTGCCGCCGCAACCGCCGTCTCCCATTTTCTGGCACTTGCCGCCGCCCCAGATGAACGCGTCCTTGCAGGCGTACTCGTTGCCGGGGCCCTTGAGTTCGCAGCTCACGCCGGTGCCGACCCGCAGCCGGTTGAAACCGCCGAAATACTGCCGGGGCAGGCCGTAGGCCCAGCTCTCCGTCAAGATGTTGCCCGGGTACAGCTTGGCCCGGTGGTAGACGTCCACCGTGGTAGTCTTGATCGTGAGCACGACAGTGTTGGCTTTATGGCCAATGGTGAAGTCGCCACTGCTTCCGGGGCCGCCCATGCCCGCCTTGAGGATCCGCCACTTAAGACCGTCGTAGAACGAGACGTGCGAGTTATAGGGTTTCTGGGTGGCCGGGGTGTCGCAGTGGCAGGGGTTATTGTCCAGTTCAGCCAGAGCGCCGATGGCCAGAACCGGCCGCACCTGGGTCGAGAGGGAAGGGCAGGCCGCGTTGGGGAACTCCTGCTGGCAAAATCGTCGATGAAGATGCTGCCAGATGTTCAACCGTCGCAGTTCGGGTTGGCGGGGACGCCCGGCCCGAGCATGCAACCGGCGAACACGTTGAAGTCGTCGACGTCGACATCGCCATCGCCGTCCAGATCGGCACAGGTGCACGGGAGCGTGGGCGGCGGGAGATACGCGGCGACGGACAGACAGGTCTGGAACCAGCCGAAGTCCTCCAGGTCCGCGTCGCCGTCCATGTCGTGGTCCGGCCGCAGCGGCGGGCAGCAGGCGGTGGTGGCGCAGTTGGTTCCGGCGCCCGCGGGCTCGCCGCCCAGGGTCGCGCAGTCGCCGCCATAGGCGGACGTACAGGCGGTATCCGGGAAGCAGCAGGCGCCCGGCGAGGGCTCATAACAGACGCCGCCGTGCAACACCAGGTTGTCGTAATAGGGCACGCTGCCGCCGGGCGGGCCCACGCCGCAGACCGGATCGTAGGGATCGCCCCGGCACTCCCACACTCCCGTCTTGAGCTGGCAGGGGACGGTGTAGCCGGCGTTGAGCGAGCTGAACGGGCCCAGGTAGTCCCTGGGCAGCTCGCACCAACTGTACTCGCCGGTCTCGGGGGTGGTCAGCTCGACCTTGAGCGTGGTGAGCTTGACGGTGACCCGGATGCGATGCTCCTTGTTCCGCAGCCGAAAGTCCCCGCTTCCGGGTAGGAGTCCCTCCCGCAGCCGGTACCACTTCTGGCCGTCATAGAACGACAGGTGGTCGTTGAAGGATCCGAGGTGCGACTCGCCGCAGTGGCAGGGATCGGGGTCGAGGTAAGCCACGAAACCCACGGCGATGCAGGGCACGTGAGGGGCGGCGCCGCTGGGCGGACAGTTGGCGGCAGGCGAGTCCTGGGCGCAGATGACGGGGTATCGCGGATCGGGGGCCGAGCAGCCACAGAAGTTGCTCCAGGCATAATCCGTCGGGGCCGCGGCGAAGCCGGCGCCGAGCGACAGGTAGGAGTTGTCGTATCTGGGCCGGTGGGCCTGCATGGCCAGCTCGAGCACGAGCGGGTTTAAGTCGGTGGCCATCACGGCGAAGCAAGAACCGCCAAAATGGTTCTTGATCGAGTCGGTCATCGACCTTTTCGCGATGCCCAGGGTGCTGTTCTCCTGAGTGTTGGTCTTGGCCCCCCAGGGCGGTGAGGTGGCCCAGGTGTCGTCCAGACCTATCCCGCTGCTGCACGGCCCGTAGGGGATCCACCGGCTGTTGAACGTTCCTCCATCCTTGGTGGAGTCGGCGGAGCAGGCCTGGGGCTCCGGCGGGGGGTCCACACAATAGCGGTCGAAGTCCTCGCAGAAGACGGCGTTGGGGAAGTTGGTAGAGCACCAGGTGTTGGCGGCCGGGGCTTCCGCCGGTCGCAGCGCCGCTGTCAGAACGAGGATGAGGATGAATCGCCTCATCGAGCAGCCCTCCGTCGGGAACGGTCGCGGCCCCCGGCTCCGCGGTTGGGCCCGGGATGGCCCCGCGGTGATCGACGTCGCTTGCGACGTCGATCAAGTTCTCACGGAACAAATCGCCGCCCGCCCCCGGCGGGAGTGGGCGGCGATCGCTCCGCTGGCAAACATGTGTCACGTCTCACGAGCGCCTTACCAGCCGACGCCCCGGCACGACACGGCGGGGTCGCCGACCATGCCGCTGGTGCCGGGAACCTCCGGCCCGTTGGCGCAGGCGATGAACCGCTCCATATCGGTGCCGGTGATGGCGCCGTCACCCGTGATGTCCAGGCACTTGCACGACTCGGGCAGCGTCCCGCCGCCCGTGGTGAGACAGGCCTGCAGCGCGGCGAAGTCGGTCATGTCCACCGCCCCGTCGGCGTTCGTGTCGCCATAGATCAGCGGGCAGCACGGCTGGACGAGGGTCGCACAGAAGGTATTCCGCCCCCGGAAGACGCCGTCGCACTCGTTCTGGAGGACGTCGGTGCAGCTCGCGTCCGGGTGGCAGCAGGCGCCTTCCTCGACGATGGGCGCGCCGCCGTGGAAATAAACGTCGTCATAGACCAAGGCCCCGGCGGTGTTGACTCGCGAACGCAACGGATGGGTGTTGGTGCCCCCGCAGGCCCAGGGATTGTTCGGGGTTCCCTGGATGGCGCAGCCCTGTCCGACGCCTACGCGGAGGGCGTTGAACGCGCCCAGGTACGCGCGGGGGATGTCGTTCATGATGCTGGTGATGAAGTACTGGTTGCCCAGCTTGTCCCGCTCCTGGGTTCTGAGTTGCACGTCGAAGGTCGTGGTCCTGATGGTCAGCGTGACCCAGTTGAACGACTTGCCGCCGTTGGTGGCGCCGTTCAAGGAGAACTCGCCGGGGGTGGACAGGTCCTGCGGCTGCGGCGGGGGCATGGGGGCGCCTCCCCGCGGGGCAATGCTACCCGTGCTGGTGCGCGGGTTGTTGGACCTGAGAATCCACCACATCTGGCCGTCGTAGACGTTCAGGTGGTAGTTCACCGGCCCGTGGGCTTGCGTTGAGCCGCAGTGACAGGGGTCGGGATCGATCAGCGACAAGACACCGGCGGCGATGGACTGACGGATCGGAGGAGGATTGGTCAGCACGTTGGGGCAGGCCGCGGGCAGGGGCCCAATGGGGTTGCCCTGGGCACAGACGATGGGCATCGGCTCGAAGGCAATGGGAGGGTTGCAATAGACGCTGCAATCCGGGCTGTCGGCATAATCCGTGTTGGCCGTATCGAGCTTGTTGTTCTCATTCCCGTCGTCGAGCGTGACCTCGATGTAGCCGTTGTCCCAGTCGATCTTGTTCGAGCCGCCTCCATCCACCATGTACTCCAGAATCAACGGCTGGTCAGTGGTGCCGACCACCGCCGTGTTCGTGCTGCCGAAGACGCTCTCGACGCGCCAGGAGAGGTTGCGGATCTGGTCGTCGGCACTGAGGGGATAGGGCGAGTGCACCCAGTCCCGGATCGTCTCCGTGCCGAGCTTGGCGTCGCCCTGGCAGGGGTACCGGCCGCCGAACGGCCCGGAGGTGAGCCGGGCCGTACCTTCCTCGACGATCATCTCGGTTGAATCCTCGGCGCGCGGTTCGCGCAGCCACACTTCCTTCAAGCGTTGGTCGACTCGCGTCGCCCCCGAGGTGGGGCATTTGGTGTCGCCCGGGTGCCCGCCGCTCGATTGGCTGCAATACGTGTCGAAATCGTCGCAAAAGATCTCGTTGAGAAAGCCCGCCGGGCAGTTGGCGGCGGCACTGGCCGCCCAGAGACTCAGGCAGAACAAAACGGAAAGCAACACAAACAACTTGCGCATTGATCGACCCTCCAAAAACACAGGAACCGGCCCCGTGCCGTGGTTCCTCCTTATTGCGTTCTGACTTGCCTTGGCCGAACCCGCGGCACTCTTGTCGAACCGAAAGTGGGGGGCTTGGCCTAACTCCGCGTTCTGCAACTGCCGAGACCGGCAGCGACAGGTGTCCGTGGACACACTATAGTATATTCTGTCTACCAGACGGCGCCAAGGCCCTTGTGGGATTTCTTTTGCAGAATCCGCAGGCCGGGGATGGACCCCGCGGGCAATGGGATATTGGATGATGCCTCACAATCAATGGTTTCGGTACCTGGCCAGCTTGTCAATCCTGGCGTTTACGGGGCCACTCACGCTGGCCGGGCGACAGGTCGCGCCGGGCCTCGACTACGAGGAGCGGGTCCTCGCGGGGCCGGTCAAGGTGTACATCGCCCGGGCGGACCGGACCCGCGGCCATTGGCTGATCGACACGATGATCGCCAAAGGGACGGCCAAGGGGGCACGGGAGACCGTCCCCCAGATGGCCGACCGCTACCAGGATACGGTCGGTTTTCGAGGGCAGCATTATGACGTAAAGGTTGCTGTCAACGGCGATTACTTCACGATGAGCACCGGCGTGCCGACGGGGGGCCAGATTATCGGCGGGTGGTTCGTGCGCCGGTACGGGGAGTACAGCGGCGGGAGCGGTTTGATCTGGACGCTGGACGGCGAGGCCGTGCTGGGCGCGAACGTCCGAAACGGCCCCAAGTGGCAGCGCATCGTCTTCGCCGACGGCACGGAGACCCGAATTGACAAGCTGAACGATCCCCGTGGTCGGGATGAGTTGGCCCTGTACACCTGGCACTACGCGGACCGCACGGACACGGGCGAGGCGGGCGTCGACGTGGTCGTCCGCATGTCGTCGCCGATCTGCATCATGCCGGAGGGGGGCGGCGTGCCCGGCGAGGTCGTGGCCATCCGTAAGGGCGCGGGGGGTACATCGTTGCTGTACGACCATGTGGTTTTGTCCGGCCACGGGACGGCGGGGGAACGGCTGCTCGCACACGCCAGGGTGGGCGAACAACTCCGCGTGGACCTGAGGCTGCAAGATTTCGGCAACGAGGGCATCGGCCTTGGGGCGGCGGACTGGAGAGGAGCGTATGCCAGTCTCGGGGCGGCGGCGTACATTCTCGTCGACGGGAAGGTGCCCCGGCACTGGGAGAGGAAGGCGGCCGAGTACGCCAAGCGGGGCGAGACGCACGGGTCCGTGAAACGGGACCCGCGGACACTCCTGGGG
>JACQVT010000642.1 GCA_016209665.1 Planctomycetota bacterium
CGCGGAGACGCCCGCCACGGCGGGTAAACTCCGACGCGGAGACGCGGAGAGATGACTCCTTCGCCGCGTCCCCCTCTCCCCGCGTCCCCGCGTCAGCGCTTTTGGCGTGGGTCGGACACGACGGTGAGCATCGGGCGAGGACCCTATCGAGCGATGGACTGGTCACGTCGCGAATTCCTGGCCGCGGCCGCCGGCGCGGCGGGCGGTGCCTGGCTGGCGAGGCGGGCGGCAGCGATGAATCCGGACAAGGTCACGATCGATCGTATCGAGGCGTTTCCCCTCGTTTACCCGACCAAGGGACGGTTCAAGTTTTTCGAGGACGCCCGCGGCCACAGCACGGGCCGCCCGACCGTCATCGTGAAGATCACCGCCAGCGACGGCACGGTCGGCTGGGGCCAGAGCGTGCCCACGCCCAGGTGGAGCTACGAGACGCTCGAGACGGCGTACCACACGATCACGCGGCACCTGACGCCGGCCCTGGTGGGGATGAACCCATTCGACAATGCGGGCATCGGCAAGGCGATGGACACGTTCGTCGCTCCGTCGTTCTCGACCGGCCAGCCGATCGGCAAAGCGGGCATCGACCTGGCGCTGTTCGACCTGACCGGCAAGCTGCTGGGGCAGTCGGCATACCAGCGGTGGGGCCGCCGCGGACTCAACCGCGTGCTGCTGAGCTGGACACTGAACCCCAAATCGCTGGACGACGTGCCCCGGCTGATCGAGGAGGGGCGGGCCGCGGGCTACCGCAACTTCAACGTGAAGGTCGCGCCCGATCCGAAGTTCGACGTGGAACTCTGCCGGATCGTCAAGCAGCTCGTGCCGGACGGCTTCCTGTGGGCCGACGCCAACGGCGGGTACGACGTCGACACCGCGATCGAGGCCATCCCCAGGTTGAAGGACGCAGGCGTGGCCGTGCTGGAGCAGCCGATCCGCATCAACCGCTTCATGGATTACCGCAAGCTCCGGCAACTCGGGGCCCTGCCGATCATCATGGACGAGGGGATCGTCTCGACGGTCGAGTTGGAAGAGTTCATCAAGCTGGAACTGCTGGACGGGCTGGCCATGAAGCCGGCCCGCTGCGGCGGCATTACCGAGGCGGTCCGGCAGATCGAGCTGATCCAGCGATCGGGGCTGATGTGGCTGGGCAGCGGCCTGACGGACCCGGACATCTCGCTCGCGGCGTCGGCGGTGCTGTACGGTGGGTACGAACTGAAGCGCCCGGCGGCACTGAACGGCCCGCAGTTCCTGTCGGGCCTCAGCATCCTCAAGAAGCCGCTGATCCCGGTGGACGGCTACCTGCCCGTGCCGACGGGACCGGGGCTGGGCATCGAAGTCGACGAGGCGGCGTTGGATGAACATCGGTTGAAGCACTTGTGATGCGGGGGGCGGGCATCCTTGCCCGCCTCGGTCGTGCGGGAGATGAGGGGCGGGCAATCCTGCCTGCCTCCGACGACCTGGAGCCCGGGCGGCGGCCCATGAGGCGGGTCGAGCACCGGCCGGCGGTCAGGAAGAGCATGATGCCTGATAGCCCTACCGTCTTCGTGGTTGATGATGACCCGGCCGTCCGCCGAGCGGTCGAACTGCTCCTCCGCTCGGCCGGGATGATGGTCGAGACGTTCCGCACGGCGGATGAGTTTCTGGCCGTCTACGAGCCGGCCCGGGCGGGCTGCCTGGTTCTCGACGTGGATATGCCGGGTATGACCGGACCGGACCTGCAAGACAAGCTGCTGTCTCAGGGGCTATCGATCCCCATCGTGATGATCACCGGCCATGGGGACGTGCCCTTGGCCGTCGGAGCGGTCAGGAAGGGCGCGGTAGACTTCCTGCTGAAACCGTTCGATGACGAGGTGCTCGTCGAGCGAGTCCGCCAAGCCATCGACCTGGACGTGCGGCAGCGGCGAAAAGCCGCCCACGAGGCCGCCCTCCGCACGCGGCTGGACCGCTTGACCCCGCGCGAGCGCGAGGTGCTGGACCTGCTCATCGCCGGCAAGGGCAACAAGGAAATCGCCCTGCAGCTTGGCCTGAGCCGCAAGACCATCGACATTCACCGGTCTCACGTGATGATGAAGCTTGGCGTGGACTCGCTGCTGGACGTGGCCAAGATGGGATACATCCCTGCGTCGGGGAAAGAGTTATAGCGCGAAGACGACGCCCCGTCGAGGGGAATCGGCCTGTCGGTGCCCGCGCCGTTCCACACTAGTAATTCCTCCTAAGCCAAGTCCTAGTGAACAAATCTTATAGACTCGTGTCAGGATCGGGGGTATGTATCGAACGTGTTACAGCGAGGGTCGGCAGACTCCCTCCTTGATCGGGCCGGAGAGGACTTGCAGCGCCGGATGGAGGACACGCGATGGCATCCGAGACATGTTGCTCATCGGGGCGGAGCGTTGAGAAACTCCTGACCGCTCGAGAGGTGACTGGTGTCTTAAGCTGGATCGCGGTGGGCGCGGACGCCGGCACGGAGCCGGACGAACGGACGCTGTTCATCGCCCTGCGGACATGTGCCCGGCTCGCCGGCCGCGACAAGGTCCGCCGTCGGCCCGCCAGTGCCCGCACCGCCGACTGGGAGCAGCACTGGCAGCGCGTCCGAAGCTACCTCGTCGAGCGCAACATGGGGCTGGCCTACTCGGTGGTGCATCGCGTCGGCTCGCACAAGGTCAGCGAGGATGACCTGCTCAGCGACGCCCTGCTGGGACTGACGCGGGCCGTCGACCAGTTCAACCCCTGGAAGGGGTACCGGTTCAGCACCTATGCCTGCACGGTGATCGCCCGCGACCTGATGCGCCGATGCAAGCGGGAGACGTCGTATCGGCGGCTGTTCCCGGTGCAGCACGACGTGACCATGGAGCGGCCGACCAAACGGCCGGACGTGGGCACCGAACTCTACGTCGAGCGGTTGCAGCGGGCCCTGGGGGACAACGTTTGCCAACTGACCGACCTGGAGACGCGGGTACTGGCCCAGCGGTTCCCCGAGGACCCGGAATCGCGGCTGACGTTCCTGGAGATCGGCCACATCGTGGGCCTGAGCAAGGAGCGCGTGCGGCAGATCCAGAACATCGCCCTGACCAAGCTCCGCAAGGCCCTCGATGAGGATCCCGTACTCGCCAGGTGTTGACGATCGTCGTGGCCTGATGCTTTACTGACAGGGGTATCCGCGGCCGGCGACCGATGTGCCGGCCGCCTTTCGTTCATGGGCCGGTAGGAATGCTCTTGAGCACATTGGAAATGAGCACGATCACGCCGGCCAGCGCGATGTTGACCAGCAACCAGGCGGCCCGGTTCTGTCTCAGCTTCGCGAACGCGAGATTGCGCCCGGTGATGGCGATTGCCAGGAAGAACAGCGTCAGGGCGAGCAGAATCTTGATCCCCAGCAGGGCGTGATACAGCGGCTGGCCCGGGTGTCGGCCGATCATGATGTAGAGGTTGTACCCGCCGGTCAGCAGGATCAGTGCGATGCAGACGTGCAGGACGCGGGCCCATCGGCCGATGACCGCGGCCCGCAGCGCGTCGTGCTGGTCGGCCGAGAGCGTCCTGCCCGCCGTCTGCTGCAAGACCAGCCGCAGAAACACCGTCCCCCCCACCGCCACGATGACCGCGGCCAGGTGAATCCAACGATTGACGATCATGGCAACATCGACTTCGCCCAGCATGACGGGGGATGGTAGGCCCCGGGCAAGCACGAGGCAACCGTGCCTGCGTGGCAAGCGTGCTCGCACTTCAGTAGAATACCGCGTGGCCAGGGTTGAGTATAATCTGCAGATGGGAGAAGACGCTTGAAAGACTACCACATCAACATTTTCTACAGCGACGAGGATGAAGGTTACATCGCCGACATCCCGGATCTGGAGGCCTGCTCGGCGTTCGGGAACACCCCGGAGGAGGCACTACGGGAGGTCGAGACCGCCAAACAGGCCTGGCTAGAGGCAGCGCGACAGGAGGGGAAACCGATCCCCCGACCACGGTATCGGCCGGCGATCTATCAGGTTGTCGGCAACTGAGAGACCTATGGTGTCTGACGCCAACCAGCCAAGAACGATTCGTCTTGGCCACAGCCCGGACCCGGAC
>JACQVT010000713.1 GCA_016209665.1 Planctomycetota bacterium
CAGCCCACCCACAGCAGCGATGCTCCGATGACGGTGAAGGGCAGGTTGTGCGGCGGCATCGGCTCATGGCCGTAGCCGAATCGCCTGCCCAGGTAAATCGCCGTCACCAGGGCCGAGATGCCGCTCGAAATGTGCACCACCGTCCCGCCGGCGAAGTCCAGGGCGCCCATCTGACCGATCCAGCCCCCGCCCCACACCCAGTGACACAGCGGAGCGTAGATCAACGTGGACCACAACAGCATGAACAGCGCGAACGCCGGGAACCGCATCCGCTCCGCGAAGGTGCCCGAGATCAGGGCCGGGGTGATGATCGCGAACGTCGCCTGGTACATGACGAACAGCATGGTGGGGATCGATGTGTTGGGCGCAAGCGACCCCAGAATGCTCTTGCCCGATGGGAATCCCAGACCCCACAGGCTCAGGTTGCCCACCCACTTGCCGCCGCCCGAGAACGCCAGCGAGTAGCTGAACAGCACCCAGGTCACGCTGATCAGGGCGGCGCAGAACAGGCTGTGCATCAGCGTGGAGAGGACGTTCTTGGATCGCACGAGCCCGCCGTAGAAGAGCGCGAGCCCCGGGATGGTCATCATGAGCACCAGGGCGCTGCTGGTGAGCATCCACGCCGTGTCGCCCGTGTCCGCCGTCGGCGTCTCCGCCGGGGCGTCGGCGGCCAGCGTGACCTGCACGCCGGCGATGAGCAGCCAACCCACCGCCAGGCCGCACCCAACAAACCGTGCTCTTCGCATCATGTCACCTTCCCTCGAAACCGTTCCGGCCAACACAAGACCGCCGTCCACGAAACCGCGCTTCGCGGAACCTGCCCAGCACGGAGCCACGCCACTCGTTCAGATTGCCAACCGCCCTGTTCGAGCCAACGCCAAGACCCGTCATGGACCGGCCCGCTGCGCCCGTGAGGGGCCTTCAACCCGTCGGCCTCTCGGGCTTTGGAATGGCCGGTGAGGGACGATCCGCCAATGGAGCGCAACGATGCCGAACGCAACGTCCAACCGAAGTGATGCGCCGCCGGCCATGTCGTCGGGGGCGGCTCCCGCCCGTCAAGGTCAGGCTCCCTTGCCTTCAGGTCCCAAGCGATACCACGTCCACGCCACCGAATAGTGTGGGCATGGCATGATGCAGTTTACTAATGCACGTGGCGTGCCGACCAGGGTGTCGCGCTGGAACCCGCCTGCGGACGACGGCAGGCACGCTGGAGGGATCGGTTCGGCCGTTTGGCCTGCCTAAGAAGGTAGCGGGTGACTCCAACGTGCCCACGAAACCGGCAGCCGGCGGTGGCGGCTTTCCGTGTGGGGTTGCCGGCCCCGCTGGTCGCCGCCGGCTTGTTGGTCGATATCTTAGCCGGATGGCAAGACGGCCTGGAGCCGTCCACGGGCCTGCGGCAAGCCTGCGGGAGGGCGGCAGCCTGCCCACTTCAGGGCAGGCCAGGAGGCTGGGGCTTGGGGGTTGTGCCGGGCCGGGGTCTCCATCAGCAGACCGGGCGACTCGTAGAAGCCAAGCGGAGCCAAGGGCTCGGGAGTCGATTCACGGTGATGAATTTGAGCGTGCTTTTCATGGGAGGCCGATACGCTCCAATTCCGGGTCGTGTCGGGCCAGGGCGTCGGTCAGCGAATCGAGGGAGTCGTAGAAGACATCCACGCCGACCTGCCGCAGTTGCCTGGGGAAGGCGAGGCCGGTCTTGAGGCCCACGACGCGGCAGCCGGCCTCGTTGGCGGCGTAGGCGAACGCGACGGTGCCGGCGAGGGCCAACGTCCGGGTGGCGCCGCTCAGCTCGCGCAGGGCCGCAACCCGCCGGTCGGAGTCCGCCGGCAGCACCTGCTTCTTGTCGAAATACATCCAGACCGCCATGCGGTCGAGGGCGGCGTTGAGGGCCTCGCGGTTCGGACACAGCGACACCAAATGGCAGGTGCCCATGTCCTTGAGGAGCTTCAGGCTGACGGCGGCGTCGGGCCAGGCCTCGTCCAGCGCGATGAGGTCGGAACTGTTCCGCCGCTCGTCACGGCGGCGGGTGTATTCAAGCACCTGCGCGGACTTGGCCCGGGGCACCAGCAGCCCGTCGGAGGCCCCCGTGCGGGTCAGCCGCCAAAACTCTTCCTCGTTCGGTCCCTCCCAGCCGACGGCCTCGATCGCCTCGCGGTGGGCCGCCCAGTATCTCGGGCGAACGTTCGCCAAGGCCCCTTCGTACTCGACAATCGTCGTCAGGAAAGCCATGTCAATCCCCATCCCAACCGGGTGTGACATAGGATCGTGGCGGTCGTGTGGTCCAGCCGCCCCCGGCTGGGTTCACCGGCCGTCAGAATGCACAGTCGAGGGCGACTGTGCCACAATTTGTTGCCGCGCCCATTCCAACCGTGAATGCCGTTGAGCCTCTTGCCTCGAGGGCGAAGCGGACCATATCATGGGTCGCCCACTGTGACCACGGAGGTCGTCGGTGGTGGCGGGCGCAGGATCAGGCGGCGCCGCCGTGCCCTACCGATGCTCAAGGACGAGTGCGATGAACGATCAACCGATTGCCGTGTTCGATTCCGGGCTGGGCGGTCTGACCGTCGTCCGGGCCCTGCAGCAGCACCTGCCCCACGAAACCCTGGTCTACTTCGGCGACACCGCCCGGGTGCCCTACGGCACCAAGACGTCCAAGACGGTCTTGCAGTTCGCGGTCCAGAACTGCGACTTCCTGCTGCGGTCCGAGCCCAAGCTTATCATCGTGGCCTGCAACACCGCCAGCGCTCTGGCCCTGGAGGACCTGATCCCGCGGATGCCGGTGCCGATCCTCGGCGTGGTCAAGCCGGGAGCGGCCGAGGCGGTCCGGCAGGCCGCTGGCCGGGGCATCGCTGTCCTGGCCACCGAGGCCACCGTTGCCTCCGAAGCCTACCCGCGGGCCATCCACGCCCTGGACCCCAACCTGCCCGTCGCGCAGCGCCAGTGCGCCAGCCTCGTCTCGTTGATCGAGGAGGGCCGGTCGTCCGACGACGATATTCTGCGGCGGTTGCTGGCTGAATACCTGGAGACCGTGCGGCGGCTCGACCCGGCGGTGGTCCTGCTGGGTTGCACGCACTACCCGCTGGTGGCCGACGCGGTGGAGGATCTGATGCCGGCGGCCAAGGTCGTCGACTCGGCCGAGGCCACCGCCATGGCCGCCCGGCGCCAGCTCGCCGAGATGGAGGCGTTGTCGCCCGAGACTCACCGCGGTAAGCTCCACTGCTACGTGAGTGACAATCCGCAGCGCTTCCGCGAGGTGGGCGGGCGGTTCCTCGGCCGACCCATCCGCGAGGTCACCTGGGTCACGCCGGAGCAGTTCTTTCATGAGCACACGCTGCACCCCGCGAGTTGAACCCGGCCTCGGCGGAACGTCCGCAGTGCGGGCTGCGCCCGCAACCAAAGGACGCGGGGACGCGGGGACGCGGAGACGCGGCGAAAGGCAGCGACGATCTGAGAGCGTGTGTGAGAAGCCCTTTCCGAACCGCGCCCGTCAGGTCGCAGACTCGACTTGGCGAGAAGCGGACTGCGGCGAACAACGCCCGGAGGGCAGAATTCCGCTCCCTCACGGTCGCGGTTCTGACAAGCCTGGGGCTTCTCACGCGCCCTTTAAGGAATCTGTGCGCCGAGCAAGCATTCTGAGGGATAGCTGTACCGTGTGGCCCGCGACGACCTCTCTCGCTCTGCTGGCGGTGAGTCTCGCCCTGGCGGTGGGGTGTTCGGACGCGGAGAAGCGCAAGTGGAAACGGCGGACGGCCGAGCAGAACTACGCCGCCGCGCTGGACGCCGGGAACGCCGACATCCGCCGCGACGCGGTTGTCCGCATCGGTGAGGCCGGCTACTACGCGAGCGACGAGGCCTACGCCGTGCTGGACGCGGCGGCCCGCACGGACCCCGCGCCGCAAGTGCGCTGCATCGCCATTCGCACTCTGGGCCGCTACGGCGATGAACGGCCGGTCCGCACCATGCTGACGATCCTGATGAGCGCTGGTCCCGGCGGCGAGGCCCTGGCGCCCACCGACGACGTGAGGTGGGAGGCCGCCCGGGCCCTGCTGGAGCTGCACCGCGGCGGCAGGCTGACCGCCCAGGAGCAGGACAGCGCTTGTGGCCTGTACCTCCAGTTCCTGCGCGAGGACCGCAGCCGAAACGTCCGCATCGTCGCCACGCAGGCCCTGGGTGCGTTCAAGGAGAGGCGGGTGCTTGCACCGCTGATCGGCGCCTTGCGCAACGAGGACTTCATGATCGCCGACACCGCGGAGCGGTCGCTGATGGCCCTGACCGGCACCACGCACGACTACGACGCCGACGCCTGGACGAAATGGCTCGAGGCGACGGCCGACCCGTTCGCCCACGCCGGCGAACCGGTGGCCACGACGCAGCCCGCGGGTCCCAGTTGGTGGGACCAGCAGCAGCGCCTGTGGCGCAAGACGTTCAAGCTCGGCGGCGTGGATTAGCGTGCGTCCTAGAATGATGGGAATGGACCGGCTGGAAGCCGGTCCCACACGGCTTTGGCTACGCAGTCAGTACTCCCATGGAAGAATCGGTTGCCCGAATCCTGGATGCGAACTTCAACCGGGCCCGCGAGGCCCTGCGGGTGGTCGAGGATTACGCCCGGTTCGTTCAGGATGACCCCGTCGGCTGCGAGTTGCTCAAGCTTCTGCGGCACGATTTCGCCGGCTGCATGAGGAGGCTGCCGGGCGACGAGCTGCTGGCCGCCCGCCACACGCCGGGCGACGTTGGTACGACCCTCTTCACCGCTGGCGAGCAGTTCCGGGCCGATGCTCGAGACGTGTGTACTGCCGCCACTAAACGGCTGGTCGAGGCCCTCCGCACGATTGAGGAGTACGGCAAGACCGTCGATCCCGACTTTGCCGCCGGGATCGAGGCCCTGCGCTACCGGGCCTACGACATCGAGCAGCGGGTACTGCTCCGCGGCGATCGGTCGGGCCGGTTCGCCCGCGTGCGGCTGTACGTCCTGGTCACGCAGGCCCTGTGCCGGGGCGACTGGCTGGCCACCGCCGGGGCCGCCATCGCCGGCGGGGCCGACTGCATTCAACTCCGCGAGAAGTCGCTCGACGACGCGGAGCTGCTGCGCCGGGCCCGCCGGCTCGGCGAATTGTGCCGGCACCAGGGCGTCCTGTTCATCCTCAACGATCGGCCCGACCTGGCCCGGCTCGCGGATGCCGACGGCGTCCACCTGGGCCAGACCGACATGCCGGTGGCCGAGGCCCGCCGCGTCCTCGGCCCCGACCGGCTCATCGGCATCAGCACGCACAACGAGCAGCAGTTCAAGACCGCACTGGCGGCGGGACCTGACTACATCGCGGTCGGCCCCATGTTCCCTTCCCCGACCAAACCCCAGGACCAGGTTCCCGGCCCGGATCTGCTCGCCTTGGCCGTGCGGTTGACCGACACGCCCATCGTGCCCATCGGTGGAATCACACCCGAGAGCGCGGGTATATTGAAGCAGGCGGGAGCCCGCGGCGTGTGCGTCTGTTCGGCCGTCATCTGTGCGGACGACGTGACCGAGGCGGCGCGGCGGTTCGTCTCGCCCGCCGATGGAGCCGCTGAACCCGCATGAGCATGACCTGGGATGATCTGGACCGCCTTCGTCCCGCCAACGAATGGCGTCTGCCCCTGCCGCCCACCTGCAAGAAGTGCTCGTACAACCTGACCGGCCTGCCCGAGGAGCGCTGCCCGGAGTGCGGCACGCCGTTCACCTGGCGCGAGGTCCGCAAGCGCGTCGCCCGCGTGTGGGGCCTCACCCTGCGGCTGCGTTACGCGAACGAGGACGCTCGGACCGGGCTCATCATGGCGTTGTCCGGTTGGTTCTCGATCGGCTTCGGCCATCTCGTGGGCGGCGGCTTCATCCTGGGGATTATGAAAATCATCGCGTTCCTGGCCGGGCTGATGGCCGTCATCCTCGGCTCGCAGGTGCTCAATGTCCGCCGGGTGCCTGCCTGGGCCCGCGTTTACATCTGCAAGCCGCCGCCCAGCATGACCCTCGGCGTGGTCACGATCGTCCTGGCCCTGTCTCTGTTCTTCGGTGCGCTCATCTTTTGACGCTCGCGGCCAGAGCACCACATGCCAGTGGTTGGGCGTGAGCCAGCAGGCCAGTAGGCGAATCGGGCAACGGCGATGGGCTTCGACAAGCACTCGCTCGAAAGCGTCGTAGTCTTCGGGCTTCGGTGGCGGAAGCTGAATGCGAAAATGAGCTGCGTCCCCTTAGTTTGCCTCAAAGACCCAAACCCCAAAGGACGCAGGTCAGTTCGGGTGGGTGACGCGGGTTGGCGGTTGCCGCGGGTGGGAGCGACATCGACGAGCGGTGGGAGGCAGAGATGTTCATCGTGCACGTTCATGTACACGTGAAGCCGGAATGCGTGGAGGCGTTCCGCCAGGCGACGATCGAGAATTCGCGGGATAGCCTCGCCGAACCGGGGATCGCCCGGTTCGACGTCGTGCAGCAGCAGGATGACCCTACGCGGTTTGTCCTCGTCGAGGCGTACCGCAAACCGGCGGCCGCGGCGGCGCATAAGGACACGCCGCACTACGCGAGATGGCGCGACGCGGTGGCCGACATGATGGCCGAAGCGCGCACGAGTGTGAAGTACGTCAACGTGTGTCCCGGCGACGATGGCTGGGCTGCGGCCGTGAGATAGGGATGCAGAATGGATCGCCTGCGCCGGTGCGGTTGAACCAGCACGAAGCGCAAGCGAGTGCCCATGCCTCGGCGTGAACTGCGCGACGAGCACTCGCTTGCGCTTCGTGCTGGTGAAGCGAACGGACCGACGAGCACTCGCTTGCGCTTCGTGCTGGTGAAGGATTCCGCCTGCATTCTCGTTTCGTTGTTGCGAGAGTTTCGTCATGCGGTTTGAGTTTGTTACTGCGACGCGGATCGTGTTCGGTCCGGGCGCCCTGCGCGAGGGCGGCCGGGCGATCGTGGACGTGGTCGGCGATCGACCTTCCGGCGGGGCCGAGCGGCGGGCGCTGGTGGTCACCGGCGCCAGGGGGCGTGGGGCCGGGCCGCTGGTCGATCTTCTTGGCGAGCAGGGGTTCGCGACGACGACCTTCGCCGTGGCCGGCGAGCCGACGATCGAGATGGCCCGGCAGGGAGCGGAACAGGCCCGCGAAGCGCGATGCTGCCTGGTCGTCGGCATGGGCGGGGGCAGCGCAATTGACGCGGGCAAGGCCATCGCGGCGCTGGCGGCGAACCCGGGCGACCCGCTGGACTATCTGGAGGTGGTCGGCCGCGGCCGGCCGCTGGTCGAGCCGAGCGTGCCGTACGTGGCCATCCCGACGACGGCCGGTACCGGGGCCGAGGTCACGCGCAACGCGGTTCTTGCCTCGCCGGAACACGGCGTCAAGGCCAGCCTTCGCAGCCTGCACATGCTCCCGCGGTTGGCGATCGTCGATCCGGAGTTGACGCATTCACTTCCGCCGGCGGTGACGGCGGCCACCGGTCTGGACGCCCTGACGCAGTTGATCGAGCCGTTCGTCTCCGTTCGGGCGAACCCCATGACCGACGCCATCTGCCGCGAGGGCATCGCCCGCGCCGCCCGCTCGCTGCGACGCGCGTACCGGGACGGCACGGATGCCGCGGCCCGCGAGGACATGTCGCTGGCCAGCCTGTTCGGCGGGCTGGCTCTGGCCAACGCCGGCCTGGGTGCGGTGCACGGTTTCGCCGGCCCGATCGGAGGCGCGTTCTCGGCCCCGCATGGGGCCGTGTGCGCGACCCTGTTGCCCCACGTGATGGCGGCCAACGTAAGGTCGCTGCGACAGACTGAGGCTTCCGCTCCCACGTTGCAGCGCTATCACGAGATTGCCGGCATGGTCACCGGTAAGCCATCAGCCCAGGCCGAGGACGGCATCGAATGGGCGCGGCAACTGGTTCACGATCTGCGGATCCCCCGCCTGGGCGAGTACGGCATCGCAACCTCGGACGTGGACGAACTCGTGGCCAAGGCTCAGGCGGCCAGCAGCATGCGCGGCAATCCGGTCTCGCTCGGGCCGGAGGAGTTGCGGGGTGTTCTGTCGTCGGCCATCTGACTTGGCGGAGCAGCCGTCAGGGTTGCCCGCGCCGCATGAGGGGCCGCAAGCTGACGGTGTCTTCGTCTCCCAGCCGGGGCGGCTGTCGCGGGATCAATCGGTTGCGCGGCCGGGACTCGGCTGCGTCGTCCGAGGGTTGCGGCCCGGGAAGGTTCGTCGGCAGGGCGGTAGGGGAGTGAAGGGGTCGTGTCGCGAGCCTGTTCAGCCAGTCTTCCAGCATGTTGCTCAGCGTCGCCTCGCCGCGCAGCACGGCGATATTGGTCTGGGCGGCGAGGAGCTTGCGCGACGTGGCCGCCTGCTCGGCCGATGCTTCGGCAAAGTGCGAGCTGACCGCGGCCAACTCGGCTCGCAGCGAGGCGGCCTCGCGGCCCTGTTTGTCGAGGGCGCGCGTAGTTTCGTCGAGTTGCTTGCGCACGGCGACGAGTTCGCTCGTCAGCTTGTCCTGTCGCTCGGCCGCGATCTGGGCCTGACCGACCAACTGACGTTCGTGCTCGGCCTGGGTCTGCTGGGCGCCGGCGACGGATTGTGCGTACCTGGCCTCGGCGTCCCGGATGCCCAGGCGGGCATGATAGTGGAACCACGCGGCGGCCGTCCCGCCCGACAGCAGCAATGTCGCTGCCAGCCACAGCCCGATCGTTGTCCATCGCTCCCATCCGGTTTCCCATCGCGCGACTTGACCGTTGGGCCGGAATCTGGGCGTGTTCCCGGCCACGGGCGATGCGGTAGGGGAGGTCATCAGATTTGTCGTTGTCGACGCGACGGGTACCGGTGCGACCGGGACGGCGTTGGTCGCTTCGGGCGCGGTGGGCTGTACGATGATCGCGCTGGCGGGCGGACGGTTCTCGTCAGCCTCGAGATCGGTTGTGCCGGGACGCGAGTCGGGCAGACGATGGGGATCGACGTCCACGAGGATCCGGCGTCCCTGCCGCATGACGCGGAGGGAGCCGTTGCCCACTCGGCGCCGGATCGTCCGATGTGACACGCCGAGAGCCGTTGCCGCCTGGGCTTCCGACAACCACGCCATGGCTGGTCTCCTGACCGCTATCCTTCACCTCGCCCGGAGGGTGTTCCCTCGACGTCCGATATCGGCTGGTCAGAGCCGAGTCTGAAGGAGTCGCCTGGGGGATGACGACCTGAGTGTTCGGGACGGGGGCGCGTGCGCGGCAGGGCGCAATTTCAGGGGATCAACCGCCTCGCAAAGGACCGGTTGACTCGCACGTTTGAATCCTCGTATCCTATTGATGTTGAATGTCTTACGATCTTAGCGAGGCACCCCACGAGGCCTCCGGCCCCAAAAATCAGCATATTAGATAGAGCGAAGGGGTGGAAATTAGATTCGTTTATGATATGATGGAGCACCATGCACTTGGCGGCGATCAAGATCTTCTGTGACGTGGTGCGGCAGAAAAGCTTCTCGCGGGCGGCGGGGGCCAACAAGCTGTCGCAGTCGGCGGTGAGTCAGAGCGTGTCGCAGTTGGAGAAGAACCTGGGCGTTCGGCTGATCGATCGCTCGCATCGGCCGTTCCAGCTCACGCCGGAAGGGCGGTTGTACTACCAAGGTTGCCGCGGCCTCGTCGAGCGGTACTACGCCATCGAGGCTGAGGTACGCAACTTGCAGGGTGAACTGGCGGGCACGGTTCGGGCGTCGGCGATCTATTCGGTGGGTCTGGGCCGGATGAGCGATTATGTTCGGCGGTTCTGCCAGCGGTATCCGCAAGCCCGGGTGCGGATGTCGTATCTGCATCCCGACGAGGTGTACCAGACCGTCGCCGCCGACGATGCCGACATCGGCTTGGTGTCGTACCCGCAGGCCCGCCGGGGCCTGGCGGTCATCGACTGGCGGAGCGAGCGCCTGGTGGTGGCGTGCTCGCCGACGCACCCCCTGGCGGGGCGGACCCGGCTGACCGCGCGGGACCTGGATGGTCAGCCGTTTATCGCGTTCGCCGAGGGCCTGCGGATCGGTCGGGAGATCGACACCGAGTTGCGCCGGTGCGGATGCGAGGTCGACGCGGTGATGGCGTTCGACAACATCGAGACGATCAAGCGGGCGCTGGAGCTGGGCGAGGCGGTGTCGATCCTGCCGGAACCGATGGTGACGGCGGAGGTGCAGTTGGGGGCGCTGGCGGTGGTCCCGCTGGTCTCGCCGCGGATGCACCGGCCGCTGGGCATCGTTTATCGCCGCAGCGCGGTCTGGTCCCGCGTGGTCCAGGAGTTCGTCAACCTCATCCGGCGGGATGGAGCAGGTGACCGGCTCGACGAGACACACAGGACCGTGCAGGCCGAGCCTCATGCGGGGGCAGGCGGAGGTTGGGTGAGTCCGGAGGTTGCGCACGCGGTGTCGCGGAGTTCGGACGAAGATGTGCCGGTGGGCGTTGGTGACGGCCGTCCCGATGCCGGCCGGATGCAGAAGGTGACGGTTTAAGGGCATGAATGCGTTACAGAAACTGGCCCAGCGCGGTTTGTACGATCCCGGCACCGAGCACTCCAATTGCGGCGTGGGATTCGTGGCGAGTCTGAGCGGCGTGAAGTCGCACGACATCATCGAGAAGGCCCTGCACATCCTGCGCCGCCTGGAGCACCGCGGAGCCTGCGGGTGTGATCCGAAGACGGGCGACGGGGCGGGGATTCTCATCCAGATGCCGCACGGGTTCCTGAAGGAATCCGCGGGCGAGGCGGGCATCCATCTGCCCGACGAGCGTGAGTACGGGGCGGGGCTGGTGTTCCTGCCACCCGATCCGCGTCAGCGGGCCCGCTGCGAGGAGCTGTTCGAGGCGGCTATCGTCAACGAAGGCCAGAGGGTGCTGGGCTGGCGCGACGTTCCCCGCGACAACGAGGTACTGGGTATCGTTGCCCGCAGCGTGGAACCGGTGATCCGCCAGATACTCGTGGGCCGGGGAAAGGGGCTCAAGGACGATGCCGCGTTCGAGCGGAAGCTGTACGTCATCCGCAAGCGGATGGAGAACGCCGTCCGCGGCAGCGGGCTGAGCCAGGCCACCTATTTCTACGTGCCCAGCCTGTCGCACCGGTTGATGAACTACAAGGGCCTGTTGCTCGCCCCGCAGATTCAGCGCTACTTTCCCGACCTGAGCCACCCGAGCCTGGCGTCCGGCTTGGCCTTGGTTCACCAGCGATACAGCACCAACACGTTCCCGACCTGGGACCTGGCCCATCCGTTCAGGTTCCTGTGTCACAACGGCGAGATCAACACGCTCCGGGGCAACATCAACTGGATGCACGCTCGCGAGGCGCTGTTCGCCTCGCCGCTGTTCGGCGACGACATTGCCAAGATCCTTCCGGTGCTGACTCCGGGGGCCAGTGACAGCGCGATCCTGGACAACGCGATCGAGCTGCTGTACCACACCGGCCGGTCCCTGCCGCATTGCATCGCCATGTTGATCCCCGAGGCCTGGCAGAACCACCGCACGATGAGCGACGCGAAGAAGGCGTTTTACGAGTACCACGCCTGCCTGATGGAGCCGTGGGACGGCCCGGCGTCGATCGCCTTCACCGACGGCAACGTGATCGGGGCGGTGCTCGACCGCAACGGCCTGCGTCCCAGCCGCTACATGGTGACCAAGGACGGCTACGTCATCATGTCGTCGGAGACCGGCGTCATCGAGGTGGACCCCCAGAACGTTCAATACAAGGGGCGGCTTCAGCCCGGCCGCATGTTGCTGGTGGACACCGACGCCGAACGCATCGTCCCCGACGATGAGATCAAGGAAGGGCTGGCGAAGCGCAAGCCCTACCGGGCATGGCTGAACAGCAAGCTCGTCAGGCTCGACGAGCTTCCCGAGCCGTCACGGTATGCCTCCTACGATCTGGAGACGCTGCGGACCCGCCAGCGGGCGTTCGGCTACACCGAGGAAGACCTCCGCCTTCTGATGGCCCCGATGGCCGAGAACGGCGTCGAGGCGGTGGGCTCGATGGGGACGGACACTCCCCTGGCCGTTCTGAGCGACCAGGGACCGCTGTTGTACAACTATTTCAAGCAGTTGTTCGCCCAGGTGACCAACCCGCCGCTGGATGCGATCCGCGAGGAGCTGGTCACGTCGAACGTCACCACCCTCGGCGCCGAGCAGGACCTGTTCGCCGAGACCGAGATGCACTGCCATCAGCTTCGGCTCGATCAGCCGATCGTGACCAATCCGGAGCTGCAGAAGATCAAGGATGTCCGCATGGGCAACGTCCGCTCCGCGACGCTGTCGATCCTGTTCAAAGTCCACAGCGGGGAGGCGGTCCTCCGCGAGGCGGTCGACGGGCTGTGCGCCGCCGCCGCCAAGGCGGTCGACGATGGGTACTGCATCATCATCCTGTCCGACCGGGGCGTGAACGCGGAACTGGCCGGCATCCCGGCCCTGCTGGCGTGCTCGGCCGTCCACCATCACCTGATCCGCAGCGGCAAGCGGACGAAGTGCGGCCTCGTGCTGGAGTCCGGCGAGCCGCGGGAGGTCCATCACTTCGCCCTGCTGTTAAGCTATGGGGTGGGCGCGGTCAACCCCTACGTCGCGTTCGAGACGCTGGCCCACGCCCACGCCGAGGGCTGGCTGCGGGGCGAGATGACGCTGGAGGACGTCGAGCAGCACTACGTCAAGGCCATCAACAAGGGCGTGATCAAGGTCATGTCCAAGATGGGCATCTCGACGCTGCACAGCTACCGTGGGGCCCAAATCTTCGAGGCCGTCGGCCTGAACCAGGAGGTCATCGACAAGTACTTCTGCTGGACGCCCTCGCGGATCGGCGGGGTGGGGCTGGACGTCATCGCCCGCGAGGTCGAGTTGCGGCACGACAAGGCGTTCCCCCGCCGCGGCGTGCCGGAGTTCCTCGATCTGGAGCCCGGCGGGCAGTACCAGTGGCGCCGGCGGGGCGAATATCACCTGACCAACCCGCTGACCGTCGCCAAGCTGCAGCAGTCCGTCCGCGAGGGCGACGCCAAGACGTTCGAGGAGTATTCCCGGCTGATCGACGAGCAGAACCACCACCTGTGCACGCTCCGCGGCCTGCTGGAATTCAACGTCGATCCGCGGCTGTCAATCCGCATCGAGGAGGTCGAGCCCGCCCGCGAGATCGTCAAGCGGTTCAAGACGGGCGCGATGTCGTTCGGCTCGATCTCGTTCGAGGCCCACACGAACCTGGCGATCGCCATGAACCGCATCGGCGGCAAGAGCAACACCGGGGAGGGCGGCGAGGACCCCGTCCGCTACCGGGAGTTCGAGAGCGAGGAGGAGCGGCGTCGCGTGCTGGGGAAGCTGTCGCCCTGGTTCACCGAGGTGCTCAAGCCGGGCGACTCGCTGCGCAGCGCGATCAAGCAGGTGGCCTCGGGCCGGTTCGGCGTGACCAGCGAGTACCTGGTGAACGCGGACGAGCTGCAGATCAAGATGGCCCAGGGCGCCAAGCCGGGCGAGGGCGGGCAGTTGCCGGGCCACAAGGTTGACGAGTGGATCGGGCGCACGCGGTACTCGACGCCCGGCGTCCAGCTCATCTCGCCGCCGCCGCACCACGACATCTATTCGATCGAGGACCTGGCCCAGCTCATCCACGACCTGAAGAATGCCAACCAGCACGCCCGCATCAGCGTCAAGCTCGTGGCCGAGGTCGGCGTGGGCACCGTCGCCGCGGGCGTTTCCAAGGGCAAGGCCGACGTGGTGCTCATCAGCGGACACGACGGGGGCACCGGGGCTTCGCCGCTCACGTCGATCAAGCACGCGGGTCTGCCGTGGGAGCTGGGCCTGGCCGAGACCCACCAGGTGCTCGTCGCCAACGACCTCCGCAGCCGGATCATCGTGGAGGTGGACGGGCAGTTGAAGACCGGCCGCGACGTCGCGATCGCCTGTCTGCTCGGGGCCGAAGAGTTCGGCTTTGCGACCGCGCCGCTGATTGCCTCGGGCTGCATCATGATGC
>JACQVT010000678.1 GCA_016209665.1 Planctomycetota bacterium
AGCTTGGCCCGCTCCTCGTCACCGATCCGGGCCACGTACACGATCACCGCCTCGCCCGGGGGCACCTCGTCGCTGTCGAAGCGCGGCATGTCCTCGGCCATCTGGGCCAGCTCCTCTTCCTCCTCTTCCGTGAGTTTCTCCTCTTTGAGGGCCGCCAGGTCCGCCTTCTTGACCTTCTCTTGCAACTCGTGGGCGAAGACCAGGAGCGACTCGGAATCCTCGGTCTTCACGGGCCATTCGGCGTGCAGCGTCAGGGCCACGTTCACCTTGGAAGGACGCTTTTCCTCCTCGGATTCCTCCTCCTGCGGTATCCGCCCGCGCATCATGACCCGCTGCCGCCGCATCATCTCCGTCGGATCGGGGGCCAGCCGCGGCCCGTCGACGCGGATCGCACCGTCCGCCGCGCCCAGTTCCTTGAGCTTCTTGACCGCTCCCTCGCGCTTCGCCTTCAACTTGGCCAGGGCCTCCTTCACGTCGGAGCCCACGGCGGGGATGTCGATTTTGAGTCGCACGATCTCCGGCATCTTCTCGACGCTCGCCGTTCCCTGGGCGGAAACGACCCGCTCGGACTCCTGCCCCGCCGCCAGCACCGGCAGCATCAGCCCCGCCAGCACCGCCACCCCCCATCGCATCGACGTGGACATCATGTTGTTTGTCCTTTCTGCAGACCGCCTGCTCTGGTTGCCCTTGCCGCATCCGCAAAGCCGCCGATCCGGCCGGCAGGTTTCCCGGACCGATGGTTTAACGCTCACCTGATGACGTCCCCGCGTCCGAGCCTACTGCAAGTTGTCCATGCCCACCTCGTCGCGGATCTGCTTTCGCAGGTTGATCAGGTTGGGGCCTGACATGTCACGGATCGTCCAGTAGAACTCCCGAAGTCCGTAATCGCCCTTGGGGAACGTCCGGTAGATTTCCTCGAGCAGCGGCGCCTGGCTGTCGTCATCGAGGGCGGCCACCGCCCGGTACACGAGGCGCTTGATCGCCGAATCGTTGCGGGCCTGCTGGCGCCAGTAGGCGACGAGGCGGTCCAGCCCGGCCGGCTCCTTCAGCGTCGCCAGGAGGTACGCGGCCTCGGCAGCGGTCCGGGCATCAGCATTGTCGAGCAGCGGGCCAAGCTGCTCGACGGTCAGACCGGTCGGGGCGGTCACCTTGATGGGTTGGCCGGTCTGCGCCACGGTCATCCGTTCGAAGGCCGGGTTCTGGAAGTACAGGTAGAACGCCCCGCCGCGCAGGGTCCGCAGCGACTCGCCCCCCTCGGCGAGGTATTGCAGGGCCATTCGGGCCAGCGCTGGGTCGGTGCCGGTCAGGGCGGCGGCGGCGAGCTTCTGGGATTCGGTTCGGGTGGCGCTGAGCAGTTGCACCTGGAAGGCGTCGCGGCGCAGGGCCTCGCTGTGGCGTGCGTCGGAGGCGATTTCCGCGGCCGTCTCGCCGGCGTCCTTGAGCGATGCCCCCAGCAGCAGGGCCAACGCCGCCACCCGCTGGAGTTCCGGCCCTTCGATCGCCCGGCGGCCGGCGTCGGCAATGGCGCGGCGGCGGCGCCCCAGCGGAGCGCTCGAAGCGTTGTACGTGTAGTTGCCGAAGTACACGCGCCGGAGCGAATCGAGGAGGCGGGCCGCGGTCTCGGGTGTCATATATTTGTCAGCAAACTGGCCCCACAACGGCTGGGCCGCCCGCGGGTCCGGCCAGACCGCCATTCGATCGGCGATCTGCCGCAGCGTGCCGGGGCCGGCGTTGAGCGCCGTCAGCGTGCGGAACAACTCGAGCCGTTCGTCCCAGGGAAGCCACGGCAGGGCCCCCGCGGCCGTGCCCACGAGTTCCGGCCGCTGCCGGACGACCGCCAGCAGCACGGGCAGGGCCCGTTCGTCGCGGCCGAAAGGCACCAGTGCCACCGCCGCGGCCAGCCGCTCCTCGGCCGCCTCCGCGTCGAGCATCCCCTCCAACGCCGGGAGCAGCCCGTCCATCCACTTGGGGCGATCGGTGCCCGCACGGAACTTGTCCAGCCATTTGTCGTCGCGAGAGGCCTCGGCGGTGGTCACGTCGGGAGACACCGCGGGGGCCGGCGCGGAGGAGGCCGCCTCGGCCGGTTGCGTCCTCGGTTGCGGACCGGCGGGCTCGGGCACGACCACCACCGTGGAGGAGGAATCGCGGGCCCCGCGGAAGCTGCGGATGATCGCGCCCATCAGGCCGGTCGAACTGCTCGACTCGACCTGATAGTGCACGAAGGCCTCGTCGTCGGGTCGCGGTCGGCGGGCCTGAACGATCTCGAACAAGGCGTTGGCCGCGGCCACGCGAACGCGGCTGGCGGTGTCCTTGAGGGTGGTCGCCAACTCCTTCTCGGCGCCGTTCGGCGTCGCCTTGCACAACGAGGCGATGGCCACGGCCCGGACCGCCGCGTTGGCGTGGGCGCAAAAGCGCCGCAGGTGCGGTATCGCCTTGGTCCGCATCTGGGCGTTCTCGGCCAGCAGGCCCAGCACGTCCGCCGCCAGCTCGGGGTGCCGATCCGCCGCCCGAGCCAGGGCGTCGGCCGCGTCGCCCAGGTCCGAGGCCCGCAGCGACTTGACCGCCACGCCCACCACGAACCCGTCCGAATCGTCGAGCAGCTTGAGCAGCGCCGCGTAGGCGTCCTTTTTGAGCTTGATGGTGATCGACTGACCCTGCGACAGGATCTCGCCGATGGCCTCCGCCGCCTCGGCCCGCACCTGCCAACTGGCATACGTCAGCAGCGACATCAGGCACTCGACCGACGCTTGGCCCTTGGTCGCCCGCAGCACGCGGATGGCGTGCACGACCAGGTCGGGGTCCTTCTCGCCGGCGACGTACTCGGCGATCTTGGGCACCATGGCCGGCGTCGGTGACTCGGCCAACTGCTTGAGCACCGCCGCCCGCACGTTCGGCTCGGGATCCTTCAGCAGCCGGGCCAGGGCTCCGCTGGCCTGGCTGCCGCCGATCTTCCGCAGGGCCCGCAGGCTGATCTCGCGGACCATGCTGTCGGGGTCGCTGAACAGCTCCAGGAGCAACGGCTCGTCCGCCGCGGTCGCCCGTCGCACCAGTTCCTCGGCCGCCCGATGCCGCGTCTCGACGTCCAGTGCCGCCAGCCGCTCCAGCCCGCCCGGCCAGGAAAAGGCCAACTCATCCGTCGCCATCAGCCGATATCGCAAGCCGGTCAATCGCTCGCGAGCCCGGTCGGTCGTCGCGGTCTTGAGCGCCTCGTACACCTCGGGCAACAGGAGTTGTCCGTGGCGGGCCATCCGCTCTCGGATCGCGTCCACCTCGGCCGTCGACACCTCTTCGGAGAGCAGCTTGGCGATCTCCCGGCGGACCATCGCCAACTGCCCCGCCGTCAACTCCGCGGGCCGGCTGGTCGCGATCTGGTCCGGCCGGGCCGCCCACTTCCGCAGGGCGTCGAGCCGGTCCACCGCCAGCGTCTCGGGCTGCCAGGGATCCATGCCGTCCACCGGCGCCCCCCACTCGCTCAGTACCTCCAGCGCCCCCAGCCGCGTGGCCAGGCCTCCGCCGGCCAATGCCTCGACCATCGGGCCGATCGACCGCTTGGGTACCAGGATCAATCGGCGGATGGCCGCCTCGCGGACGGCGGGGTCGCGGCGGTCGAGGTCCTTCATCAGCCGCTCGAGGGTCTCGCCCGTCGTTTCAGTCCGGCTGCCGACGGTCATCACGCCCGAGCCTCCGGCCGAGGAGTAGTTATCCTTCAACCACTGGATCAGATCGTCCGCCTCCAGGTACCCGTCGTGCGACGCCACCAGCCGCCCGCTGGGGCTGAGCGCACGCAGCGCCGGCACCGGGCCGATCGCCAGCGGCCTGGCCTCCTTCGGCAGCCGATCCACGTCGACGTAAATCCGCGCCCACCGCCGCAGTTCATCCTGGACAGCAGGTTTGGCAACCTCCTTGTCCAGCTCCTTGCACCAGCCGCACCAGACTGCCCCCGCCCGCACCAGGATGGGTTGGTTGTTCCGCCGCCCGACGGCCACGCCTGCCGCGTAGTCCGTCTCCCACGCCAGCAGCAACGTCGTCGCGGGTTGACTGGCCGGCCTCGTCTGGCCCATCGCCGTCAACCCGACGCCACCAACCACCACCAATGCCAAGCCAGTCCGGATCGAGCCGCTCATCATCCTAATCCATCCTCATCCATCAGCGATCATCTTTCAGTACAACATCGCATACGCCAATATGTTCACGTTCACCTCGATCGCGTTGGTGATCTCGTTTCCCCCGCAGCAGCAGCAGCCCTGGGCGTGGGCGGTATCGTTGAGTCCGTCGCGGGAATAGATGACCGCCAGTCGGCCGCCGATCGAGATGCCCTCCAGCGGCCGCGGCTGACCGTGATGGGCCCGCAGCGCGGGAATGTCGTAGACCATGTGGAACATCGGGTGGTCCATGCCGATCGGCGTTAAGTTCTCGGCCGGGAACACCGCCACCATCTCCTGCCGGAACGACCGGTCCCACTCCTCCGACGAACAGCCTGCCGACGCCAACAGCACCCCGCCGTTCTCGCCGTACTTGCGGAGATTCTCGCGTTCCTGCTCGCGGAGCGTGAACTGCCCTTCGCCGGTCATGATGACCATCGGGAAGTCGAACAGATCGTCGGAGCCGAGCTTGACGGCGTGGAACCGCCGGCTGGTGGAGATGGCCGACTCCTTCTCCGCCTTAACGAGGAAATGGTCGGAGAAGCATCGGCTGCTCTTGGTGCCCGCGTAGACCAGGTTGGCGATCTGCACGATGCCGTCCGGCTCGCCGCCCACCTGCTTGGACTCCACGATCGCGGGCCGACTGGTCGGTCCGGCTTTCGGAACCGCGCTTGAGACCGCCCCGCTCGGCTGCGTCGCCGCGGCGGAAACCGCCTCCGCGCCGCGCGTCTTCCGCGACGCGACAATGGCAACGATGAGCACCGCGAACATACACACAAGCAGCCGCCCGCTGTGACGGTGCCGTCGCCGTCTCGCACGCGGCAAGTTCACGTTCTCACTTCTCACTTCTCACTTCTCACTTTCTCACCCTTGTCTCCGACCTCGTCCGCGATCCGCTCGAAATACGCCCCTACCCGCTCGCGATACTGCGGCGGCACGACCGTCTGGCCGGCCCCGGCCGCCCGCAGCGTCTCCAGGGGGTCGACGCGGCCGGGCTCGCCGCCCTCGAAGTTGCCCTCGTGGCCGCCGCGGCCCTTGAGGGCCGCCGACCGCGCGTCTCGGCCCTCGCGGCCCATATCTCCCCCCAGCGTCGGCAACCGGCCGAACAAGCCCACGTTGTCCAGCGAAGTCGACTGGGCGCTGTAGCCGCTGCCGCCGCCGATTCCGTTTGCGCCCATGTTCAGGCCCGCCCCGGCCAGAAGCTGCTCCACCGTGTTGCCCAGGCTTTCGCTCAGGTTCGGTGCGAACTTCAGGCACGTACCCGCCTGGCCGCCCATGCTGTTGCACCGGCCGATGAACTGATTGAGTATCCGCTCGGCCTCGCGGGCCCCCTCGGCCCCCCGCGTGCCCGAGAACGCGGCCAGCCCGGCCTCCGCGTCGGCCATCGCCTCGGTCGCCCCGCTCTCTTTCACGCCGGCCACGAACGCCGTCGCGGTATCGCGGAGGTTCTCGACCTTGGGATCGTCCTCGGGCAGACGTTGGATGTGGTCCTCGATGTCGGCCAGCAGGTTCCTCAGGTCCTCGCGGACCTTGTATTGCTCCGACTCCAGGTCGCGCATGCGCCCCCGCAGCAGCGGATCGTCGCCGGTGTCCTTGCCCCGCAGCGAGTCCAGCCGGTCGGCCAGCTCCTTCTGCCGCTGGTACAACGCCACGAACCGCGACTGGTCCTCCAGCAAGGGGTAGATCCTGGCGAACTGCTCCAGCGGCTCGGTGGTCTTCTCCTCGTAGTCCTGTTTGCCGCCCTTGCAGAACTTCGCGATGGCCTCGAGCCCCTCCTTCGCCTCGCCCACCTGCGGGGGCGGCTCCTGCCTGGCGAATTCCTTCACCTCCTGTGCGGCCTGCTTGAGCTTGTCCGACAACTCCTTCATGTGCTCCTTCATCTTCTTGTCGATATCGAACGGCAGGTCCGTGTCGGCCAGCTTGGCGATCTCTTCCGCCTCCTTTTGCATCCGGTCCGCCAGCTCGTCGATCTTCTTGCGCATCTCATCCGCCAACGGCGACTCCGCCGGCAGCTTGTCGAGTTCCTTCTGCAGCTCCTCGATCTGGCGGGCGATGTCCTCCATCCGCCGCCGCGCCTCCTCGTATTTGGCCTGCAAGACCTCCAGGCCCTGTCGCGTGATCACCAGTCGCTGGTAATCCTCCTGGGAGATGATGCGGACCGTCGCGACGGGACTCTCCGAGCCCTTGGCTCCGGCCGGGTCGTTGTCCTCCACGCGAGCGAACAGCTTGATCTCGTCGCCCGGACGCAGCCCGTAGGTCGGCACCGGCAGCCCGACCGCGTGGTTGTACCGCGACGGCGGCGGGCTTGGCACCGGCAGGTCCGCCGGCAGGGCGCGGGAATCGTTCAAGCTGCGATACAGGCTCAGCACCGCGATGCCGTAGTCGTCCTCGGCGGCCAGGGCCACCGGCACGACCACGTCAGGCGTGGCCAGCGACACCGCCGGCGGGTCCAACAGCCGAACGAACGGCCGCTCGTCCGGCCTGATCGCGATCGACGTGCCGAACGCCTCCCGCGACTCCTGGCCGGCCACGTCCCGCACCCGGATTTCCAGTCGGCCCGGCTCGCGAATCTCGAAATCAGCCGTAACCTCGTGCTCGCCCGCGGCCACCGGGGTCATCTCGCGTTGTACGCTCACCGACGCCGGCCGCCCACCGGTGATCTCCAGCCGCCCACCCCCGAGCGGCCGATTGCTTTTCGCCCACACCTGAACTGTTGTGCCCGGCAGACCCGCCAGGCCACCTTGCGGCACCGCCCCCTCATACGCCCCGCGGTGCGTGTACGCCGGCGGCGTGATGCGGAACCGCACCGCCTCCAGCTTCGGCACGGTAATCACGTCGAGGCGGTACCGGTAGCTCCGGCCCGCGTCTGCCCGCACGAAGTACTGCATCGGCGTGGTGACGCCCGCCACCGTCGCCCGCCACACGCCGTCCGGCTCGCCGAACATCGGCAGGACTTCCTCCGGGGCCGCGCCGGGCGCCGGCCCGGGTTCAACGGGCGTTCGCAACACCAGGTCGAGCCGATCCAACGGCGGGCCGCTGGTCGTGACCTTGATCTCCTGGTTGGCGCCATAGACCACGTCCGCATTGCCCGGCTCAACCTGGAACGACACGCGCGAGTACGGCGGATGGTCGCCGAACGGGTCGATGAACCGCCAGTACTCCGCCGCCGCCATCGGCCGGGCGATTAATACGACGGCCACGATGATCGCCCCCACGCCGCTCAGCCCGCACACCGCCCGAGTCAACGGCCCCATCGGCACCGCGTCCCGGGCCGCGACACCGTTGGCCAGCCTCGCCGCACGCTCGACGGCCATCTCGGCCAGCCCTTCGGTCAACTGCGACCGCGATCTCCCGTCGCGCAGCAGGTCGATCCCCGAGCGAATCTGTCCCCGTGTGCTGCCCACCTCGTCCATCCGCCGGGCCAGCAGGTCCGTCCGTCCGGTCCGCCACGCCCCCGCAACCACCGCCACGAGAAGCACCACCCCCACGACCAACGACACGGCGGCCACGCCGATCCGCAGCGCCGGCGACAGCTCGAACACCAGGTCCAGCCAGCCACCGACGATCAGGCACGCCAGCGCCGCTGCCAATCCCCACGCGACCGAGGCGCCGAGCCCGATCCGGATCACCCGCCCCCGCAGTTGCCGGACTCGTTGTGCCAACAAGCCGCGTACTTCCGCTCCTACGACCCCAATGTCGAAATGACCCGACGTTTCCGCCATCACCGCACCGCCTCAGATCAATCCCCCCGCCCGTCGCACGCCCCAGCACACCGCCCAGATCCCCAGTACGCCGACCAACACGTACCATCGGTCCCACGCGGGTATCCGCCGCACGCGTTCGGGCTGGGCCCTCCTGGCGAACGCCTCGTACAGCCCCGCCACTTCGCGGCCGGTCCCCGACTCCAGCCCCGCCCCGCCGCTGTCGTCGGCAATCTTGGCCATCAGGTCGGCCCGGACCGCCAATTCAAGCTGCTCGCGGACCGGCGCCCGCACGTCGAACCGCGTCGACGGCGCCGTCGCGCCCCCGCCCGTAACCAGCGCTTCATATTGTCCCGGCGGCAGCTTGCCGAACACCACGCGAAACACGCCCGGGTCGCTGCCCGCCGCCGTCGCCGCGTAGTCGCCGATCGCGTTCTCCTCACCGGCCACTCGCAGCTCCACCGTCGGAGGCGGTCCGCCGCCCACCGCTTCCGCGCTCATCAGCAGCGTCGCCGACGCCGGATCGCTGGCCTCGAACAGCACCTTCTCGCACCGCAGGTCCATGCTCTGTCCCGGCCGCAGGGCCGTCCCGCTCACCAGCCACCGCATCAGACTCTGCCACAGGGCCCCGTACACCTCGCCGTACTCATGTTCCTGCGGGGGCAGGAACGCCCACCGCCACATGCCGGCCCCCTCGATCACCACCACCCGCCCGGTGCCGTAACTTTGGCACGTCACCACCGGCCATTCCCCGCCGCCGCCGGCCGCCCCCGCCGTCGCCAGCACCGTCGCCAGCGGCCGCGGCCGCTCCACCCGCGACACCGTGGCCAGCGTCGGCATCTGCGACAGCACGTCCCCCGACAACCGGTCGTCCAGATCGCCCAGCCACCGCAGCGACCGCCCCTCCTCGGTCAGCCGCACGTGAAACCGTGATTCGCTCGCCTCGCTCCACTGCACGGGCAGCACCTGGGCGAGCTTCTCGCCCGGCCGCCCCGCCGGCGACCCGCGGTAGCACACCAGCGACCCGCCCTGCCGCGACATCCATTGCCGCAGGTTGTTCACCGCCGCGTCGGTCAGGAACACCTCCGTATCGCGACCCAGCACGACGATCTGGTACGGCTTGAGCGCCGCCGCGTCCGCCAGCAGATCACCGGCGCCCCCCACCACCTTCCACCGCTCCTGGCGGCCGTCATCCGCCGCCGGCGCCGACGCCTCCGGCGCGGAGGCCGCGATCCCGCGGCCCACCCGCAGCGTCCGCCGCAGGTAGCGGCTCTCGGTCATCCGGACCAGGCTATCGAGCGTGATCACCGGATCGGCCGCCAGCGTCCGCATCAGGAACTTGCTATCCCAGTACGGCTTGCCCTCCAGCAGCAGCACGCCGATCGGCTCGTTCACCACGTGCAGGAACTCCACCGCTGTATTATTGGCG
>JACQVT010000679.1 GCA_016209665.1 Planctomycetota bacterium
GACCAATGACGAATGACGAAGGAAGCCCGAAATCCCAATAACGAGTCAAGACCAAGACTCCACCTACCAGGATGCCGCGCGTGGTGGATTCGTGCTTCGTGCTTCGGGCTTGATTAGGCATTCGGACTTCGTCATTCGTCATTCCATCTCGCGAGCAAGCCGCGCACGCAGGCACGTTTGCCCCCTACCGCTGCTCGTGCTTGGCGCCCAGCGGCAGGAGCTTGATGTTCTTGAACCAGCACGGGCTGCCGTGGTCCTGGAGGCCGATGTAGCCTCGGCGCGGGTGGTCCTTCCAGGCCGTGCCGGTGAACTTGTGCTTCGAGCCGTCGGGACGCAGGTCCGGCTGCGGCCATTCATCCAGGTTCATCCGGCTGACCTGCTCGCCGTTGAGTTCGACGATGATCTTTGGTCCGTCGCAGGTGATGACCGCATGGTTCCACTCGCCGGCGGGCTTCATCGCGCTACGGCAGGGGGCGACCAGGTCATACAGGGCGCCGGTGTCGTGCATGCCGGCCCCCGTCGAGTCGAGCAACTGCATCTCGAGGCCGTTGTAGCCCACGTCGGCGCCCGGCTTGGGCGTGAGCGGATACGTGCGGACGAAGATGCCGCTGTTGCAGCCGTTGCTGATCTTGAAATCGAGCGACAGGATGAAGTCGCCGTACTGCTTCTCGGGCACCATCATGTAGCCGCCGCAGCCGTGCGGATTGATGCAGCCGTCCTCGACCGGCGTCTTGCTGTCCTGCATCTTGTCGGTCTTCCAGCCGTCGAGCGTCCTGCCGTCGAACAGAAGCTGCCAGCCGGCGGCCTTCTCCCCGGGACCGAGCGTGTTGTCGGGCACGTCCAGCCGCCGCACGCGGACGTTGCGGTAGCGGACGAACTGCTTCGTGAAGTCGCCGCCGCCGTGCACCTGCAGGGCGATGCCGCCGCGGTCAGGCAGGCGCCTCTCGGTATCGGTCCACTCCATGATCTTGACGCCGTTGATCCAGGTGTGGATCGTCGGCGGGTTGCCGGTGATGCGGGCCCGCAGGCTGTTCCAGGCGGGCTGGGCCTTCCACAGCGTCTTCCATTCCTCGGGCGTAAACGGGCAGGGAAACGGCTTGTAGTCGACGACGACGATCTGGTCCGGGTCGCCAAACGTCCGGTAGTTGCGGGCGGCAAATCCGCCGATGCCCTCGCCGTAGACGCCCATCACGTTGCCGTTGTTGTGATAGTCGATCATGGCCTGGTAGCAGCGGCCGTCCTCGGTGCTCCGGAGGAACAGGCCGCTATCCGGGCCGTAGTCGTTGCCCATCTCCAGGGCCACCTCGAAGTCGCCGTACTTCTCGTCGGTGATGACGATCCCGCCGTTGCCGGGTTTGTCCTGCGAGCCGACGATCGCTCCATCCTGGACGACCCATTTGCCGCCCGTCCCGTGGCCGGTCTTGCTGCTGACGTGCCAGCCCTTCAGCGTCTTGCCGTCGAAGATGGGCACAAAGTCCGACGTGCCCTCGGGACAGACGGGCTTGCTGACGCCAAAACTCGGAAGAGCCCACGCCGCGAGGCCGATGATGCATACGATCAGAGCCTTCATGTTACTTCTCCTTGGTCATGGCAACCCGTCGCTTGCGCTCCGGGCTCTGAGACGCTCGCTCGTCCGCTCGGGCGGGATTCCCATCCCGCGTCAGTCGCGGGCGAAGGCGGCGTCGAAGGCCCGGCTCGACGGGGCGAAGTCGAGCTTGCGGAGGAAGGCTGCGGCCTCGGCGGCGCCGTGCTCGCGGTCCATGCCGCTGTCCTCCCACTCGACCGACAGCGGGCCGGTGTAGCCGATCTCGTTCAGCGTGCGGATGATGGCCTTAAAGTCGATGCAGCCGTGGCCCAGCGAGCGGAAGTCCCAGTAGCGCTCGGGACGGCCGAAGTCCAGGTGCCCGCCGAACACGCCCGCGTCCGTCGGCGTCGGCGACCAGTACACGTCCTTCATGTGCACGTGGTGGATGCGGTCGCGGAACTGCCGCAGGAACTTCACGTAGTCCACGTGCTGATAGCCCAGGTGGCTGGGGTCGTAGTTGAACCCGAAGCGGTAGTGGTTCTCGATCGCGGCCAGGGCCCGCACGGTCGACGAGATATCGAACGCGATCTCCGTCGGGTGCACCTCGAGGGCGAAGAAGACATCCTCGCGGTCGAACTCGTCGAGGATCGGCGTCCAGCGCTCGGCGAAGTCGCGGTAGCCGGCCTCGATCTGCTGCGGCAGCACGGGCGGGAACGAGTACAGCAGCGGCCAGATGCTGCTGCCGGTGAACCCGTTGACCACCACCCGCTTGAGGATGGACTTCGCCGACCAGGGGGCGGCGTCGAAGAACCTGCGGGCGGCCCGGGCGGTGTCGATCATCTCGGCGGCGGCCCGCCGGCGCACGCCCTCGGCGTCGCCGTCGCCCCACACCCGCGGCGGCAGGATCAGCTTGTGCCGCTCGTCGATGAGGTCGCAGACCGCCTGGCCGGCCAGATGGTTGCTGAGCGACAGGCAGATCAGGCCGTGCCGGGTAAGCTGCTCCCACTTGCGGCGGCAGTAGTCCGGCTCGTGCAGGGCGGCCTGCACGTCGAACAGCTCGCCCCAGCAGCCCAGCTCGAGACCGTCGTAGCCCCAGGCCTTGGCCTTGGCGCACAACTCGTCGAACGGCATGTCCGCCCATTGTCCGCTGCACAGCGTGATCGGTCTGCCCATCACACACCTCCGTCGCCACGACGACACTTGTCCGGTGTGGGACCGGCATCTTGCCGGTCCGAATGACCGGCTGGAAGCCGGTCCCACA
>JACQVT010000628.1 GCA_016209665.1 Planctomycetota bacterium
GTCCGTGTTCGGAGGTCCAGTTCGGCTGATCGCGCCGTTGCCATTACGTGCGGCCCTTGGGATACAGGCCACCCTGTCTCCATTGTCCATTCTCCATTCTCCATTCTCCATTCTCAACTCTCCACTCTTGCCGCCCGCGTCGCCGGCTCAATATGGATGAATGCCCGGTCGACCATCGCGTGGGCCTCGACGGCACGCCGGACGGCTTCGGCCACGTCGTGGGAGTCGCTGGTGGACAGCCTCCCATCGACGCGGGCGGTCAGTTCAATGTGGACGAATGTCCCCACGTAATGCCCGCGGACGTCGCCGATCTCCCGCACGCCCGCCACCGCCTTGGCCACTTGCCGGATCTCCTCCATCATGTCCGGCTCGGGGGCCTTGCCCATCAGGTAGTCGATGTTCTCCATGCCCACGCTGTGGCCCGACCACAGGATGTACACCCCGATGAGCAGCGCACCGATCGTGTCCAGCACCGGGAGGCGATAGGACGCCAGAATCACCGCGATCAACCCCTGGCAGGCCAGCAGCACGTCGTTGCGGCAGTCCACCGCCGTCGCCCGGAACGCCGGGCTGCGCAACTGCCTGGCCCGCATGCGGAAGAACCCGGCCATCGTGGTCTTGAGGATCGCGGTCACGCACAAGGCGATGATCGGGTAGGCGCCGATGTGTTTCGGCGGCGCGCCGTGGACCAGGTTCAGCACCGCCGTCCGGCACACCTCGAAGCCCAGGATGCCGGTGAAGATCGCGGTGAGCAGGCCCGCGACCGGCTCGGCCCGCCGATGCCCGAACGGGTGCGACTCGTCCGGCTGCTCGTAGGCCCACCGCACGCACAGCAGGATCGCCGCCCCCGCCACCAGGTCCGACAGCGAGTTGAGCGTCTCCGAGAAGATCGTCAGGCTCTCGGACAGGCTGGTGGCCGTCGCCTTCAGCGCGAACAGCGCGAAGTTCGCCGCCATCCCGTACACCGTGGCCCGCATGGCCATCGAACGCTGCATCGACGATCTCCGTCAGGGCCGAATCCGCGTTGGCAATATAGGAGCGCGGCGGTGGAATTGGAATCGCGACTGCCCGTTCACAGCACGTCGACTACCTGCCCGTCGTAGCCCAGGGCCCTGCGGTCGGGCAGCCGGGCGTTGGTGGCGGCGTGGGCCAGCTCGTGGGCGATATGCGTGAAGTACGTCCGCCGGGCCCCGATCCGCCGGGCGGCCTCGACGGCCTGCTCCAGGTTGAAATGCGTCGGGTGCTGGCGGATGCGCAGGGCATCCAGCACGAGCACGTCCAGCCCGGCGAGCAGGTCCATCGACGCGGGCGGAATCTCGCTGCAGTCCGTGCAGTATGCGAACCGGCCGACGCGGAAACCCAGGACCGGCAGTTTGCCGTGCAGCAGCGGCACCGGCACGATCCGGACGCCGGACGCTTCGAACGGCCCGTCGATCTCGACCAGGTTCAGCTCGGGCTTGGCGCTGGGGTATTCGGGCTCGTTGGTGAACGCGTAGGGGAACATTCGGCGGAGCACGTGGGCCGTGTGGGCGTTCGCGTGACAGTTCAGCGTCGTTCGCTGCAGGGCGTTGAACCGCCGCAGGTCGTCCAGGCCGGTGATGTGGTCCGCGTGCTGGTGCGTGTACAGGATGGCGTCGACCCGCCGGACGCCACATGCCAGGCACTGAATCCGCAGCTCCGGCGGCGTGTCGATAAGGATGGCCCGCCCGGCGGCCTCAACGACGATGCTCGTCCGCGTGCGCTTGTCGTGCGGGTCGCTCGACGTGCACACCGGGCAGTCACACCCGATCATCGGCACGCCGTGGGAGGTACCCGTCCCCAGGAGAATGACACGCAGCCGGTCCATCCAGCGGTAGTGTAGTGGTTCCGCCGCGAAATGTCATTTAGAACCTTGCGGCGGAGCCTGCGCGCGGTTGGCGCGGATGTTTTCCGCCGGGAAGGCGCTTGGCTTGCGGGCCATCAAAAGGCGGACCGCCTTGGAGTCATTGAATCGAGAATGACAACCGCTGCTGGTCGGTGGTGCCGCCGATGCGGTCCTCGATGGTCACCTTGAGCACGTACTCGCCGCGAGGCAGGCTCGCCGGCAAGTGGACGGGGAAGGGGATGAAGAAATCCCGCCGGGGCGTGCGGACTCGGTCCTCGATGTGCTTCTCTTCCCGCTCCCACACCGTCTTGCCGGCGGCGTCGAACACCTGCACCTTCTCGGTCAGCAGGGTGTGCACGCGATTGCCCTCCACCGGCTCTGACCGGTAGTTGGCGACCTCGGTGTAGACGTAGGCGTGAATCTCGCTGCCGGCCTTGCACCGCAGCGGGCTGATCGCCTCGTAGTCGCCGTAGCTGCTCACCTTGGTGACCAGGGCCACACGCGGGATGGTCACCCCCGACTGCTGGCTCAGGAGGCGGCGCAAGTCGTCCGCGGCGGCCAGGGCGGCCGGATTGGCGGTCATCGGCTCGCTCAGCGCCTGGCGGGCCGAGGCCACCGCCTTGACGATCGCCGTCAGCAGTTCCGCCTGGATCGGGTCCATGCCCTCCAGCGGCGCGGTCGACTTCGCGTCCATGTCCGCGGCCAGATACAGCAGCCGCAGACGCAGTTCGTCCCGCGGATGCGGAGGTTGCTGCCGCACGGCCTGCTCTGTGGCCTCGATCACCGTCTTGAGGTCCGCGAGCCGGGCGGTTTTGTCCGACTGCGCCGGTTGATTGGCCGACGCGGTTTGGGCCGGCGGGCCGTCACTCGCCGGTACGCCCGCCGCGACCGGTCGCACATCCACAATCTGGACGTCAACCGCGGGCGAGGTCGGCGGCGGCGCCGGTGGCACCGTTGCGGCACCCACCGTGGGAACCGGGCCCGGGGCCGGTGACGCGGCCGCTTCCGACGACACCGCCCGCATCGCGGCAATCGCCGGCTTGTCGGACGGCGGCGCACCGGACGGCGGCACCGTCGCTTTCGACGCGGTTTCGGTCGGCGGAGCGATCGAAGGCGGATCGGTCGAGGATGCGCTCACCGCCGGGGGATGGACCGATGTACGTGCATCCGCATCGGCAACCGCCGGCGCGGACGTCGGAGGATTCATCGCGGGCTGAACAGGGACTCGCGCGGCGGTTGCCGGATACACGCCGGCCTGCTCAGCGGGATCGGTGTGGCCGGCCGGTTCGTCGCCGCCAGGCCGCTCGGCCAGCGTGTCGATCCGCCGCGTCAACTCGGCCACCTGCGGATCGCCGGAGGCCTCCGGCTGCGGCTCCGACGCGCCTGGTCCCTCGGTCGCCGCGCCCCCCGCCCACGGATCACGGGCCTGAGCCAGCGAGAAGGGCGACCGGATGTCGCGTCCAGGCGACGAATCGCGCCCCAGCCCCCAGTCCATGCATCCTGTACCCGCGAAGACCAGGCACCCCGTGACCGCCATCAGCGTCCGTGCCGATTTCATGGTTGACCTCGTGTCACCGTCGGTTGTCTGTCGCCCGCCGCGTGACGGAATCGGCGGGAGATTCTCAGGACCAAGGCAACTTGTTGCCGTTCCTCAGCCGCCCGCCGAGGGCGGATGCGTCAACATGTTGACGCGGTCCTGTCGAATCCATGCTATCCGCTGATTCTGTCAAGCACTCTTTGTCGCCCGCCGACTCATCCGACCGCCCGACGCGGTCCGCGCCGCCGGGACATCTCGACGATCAGTTTCTCGACCGACGCCTGCACGCTGGCCCGGCCCGTCTTGGCGGCCACGTCCGCCTCCAGCAGGCGGGTCAGAATTTCCTCGACCTGGGCCGTCGTGAACGCCCCGAGTTCCCGCCGCAACGTCGGGTCGTCCCGCACCCACAGAATGCCCTTGAGTTCCTGCGGGGAAGCGCCGGCCTCCTCGGCCCGCTTGGCTTTCAGCAGCCGCCGAACCGTGAACGCCAGCCCGCCGATCGCCCGGGCCTCGGCCGCCCGGTCGGTCTGGCAGACCTCCTCCCACAATTGCAGCGCCCGCTGCTCGTCGCCCGCGCCGATGGCCGACAGGATATTCCAGACCTGCTCCTCGCGCTGCTGGCCGACCAGGGCCTCGACGTCGGCGAGCGTGATCCGCGCCCGCCCGGCAATGTAGATCGCGCACTTTTGCACCTCGGCGTCGAGCAGGCCCAGCTCCGGCCCGATCAGGTCGCACAGCTTGAGCGCGGCATTGTTGTCGATCTGCACGCCGTAGGCTTCCCGGCACCAAGTCGCCAGCCAACCGGGCACCTTGTACGCCGGCATCGGCTCGAACTTGAGCACCTGCCCGACCTTCGCGATCAGCTTGGCCAGCCGTGTGTTGCCGGGCATCGACTTGCACTCGATCAAGAGCACGCCGGTCGGACTCGGCTTGGCCGCGTAGTCCTCCAGCGCCTCGCGGTA
>JACQVT010000629.1 GCA_016209665.1 Planctomycetota bacterium
AGCTGCAACCGTTCGTCGAGTTGGGCATCGGGCTGTACCTCACGTCCTGTCTCGTGATGTGCATCGTCGGCGGTAAGATCACGGTGGGGTTGCCGTTCCTGTGCCTGTTCATGGCCGGCTACCTGTACGTGCCGCTCACGACCTGGTTCGGCCACGCCTTCGCCCGGGCCCAGGACCCGACGGAGTCGGCCGGCGATCTCGCCCCGGTGGTGTTAGGGCCCCCTGGCGTCCGAAGCGCTGCTCGACCCCGCGGTCTGACCTCTCCCGTCAAGGGGCCGCTGCCCGATCATCTGCCGAGCAGGCCCAGGCCTGACGATCGGGCCGTCCGACCCTGACCCGATCGGACTCGCCGGATGAGCACCGACGTTCGTCCCCGCACAAGAAGAGTTCCAGTTCAATCTCGTGCGTCGGATTGTAGCGTCCGGCGCCCTCTCCGGATGTTCGACGCGGGAAGACGTCCGGCGAGGGCGCCGGACGCTACCCAACCGGGCGCGTGACCCGTATGGGATTATTTGGCGGACGCTCGCGCCGGCTGGGAGTGTGGCCGTCCCTGGCTGAGCCGGAAGGTGGTTCTGAATCTGTGCAGTCATTGTTGACTCTGGCTTAGCGATGAGGGTTTACGCTCTTGCGTTTCATTTCGATCTCTGCGAGCACTTGGGAGGCGGCTGCTCGGATCCTCGGCAGGTCGGATCGAGCCAGCTCGCTGGCCAGGTCGGAGGCCTTGGCCAGATCAGGGGCGTCCGTCCGGGTCGGGCTGCGGCGAACACCAAAGACATAGCACCTGGCCAGGAAGAGCCTGGCCCAGGGGGCGAATCGGGAGGTGGGAAAGCGCGAGAGCACTTCCCGCGCATCATCATCCGTTTCATGGGCGCTGCCGTCGGCGTAGACGTCGAAGTCGTACATGAAATGGGGAATGGGTCGGTGCCGCAGCCACTCGTGGGCCTGCAGGTCGACCCCGGTGTACTCCACCACTTTGAAACGGACCTCGTTGGATTGGATCGTTTCGCCGCCCGGCGGGCGGTAGGTGGCACGCAGGCGGTAATCACCGGGTTTGGTGAAGTAATACGCGTAGGCACCGGTCTCCCGCCGCCGGTCCAGGTCGACCAGCGCGGAAAGCTGCACGCTCTTGGAGCCTTTGGCCTCCAGCCTCTGCACGTTCGGTTCGCCGACCGGCGTCTTGAGCATCGAGAGATTGAGGCGTGGAACCTGCAGGGCCCGCCAGGCGCTGCTGCCGGGGGCCAGGTACTCGACTGTGGTGGTCTTGTAGTCGGCGAACTTCGCCAGGCCGCCAACGTCCGCGGTGCTGGGGTTGGACAACACCAGCGTGAAGGCAAGCGGCTCGATCGGCCCGAGTTGAGGGCGGTCCAGGCGCAACTCCAGTTTCAGGGCTTCCGACGGCCGGGTGCCTGGGCTTTGGACCGCCCAGGTCAGCAGGACAGTGGTCAGCGTAGCAACCATGATCTTGTTTCCTATTCGCCAGGACTGCGGACACGAGAACGAATGAGGTTGATCGAGGCAGCGCTGAAGGCGTCCCCACCGGCCAACGCGGCGTGCATCAACCCTGCTTGGCCGTGGCCCAGACCGAACTGATGCCCGATCTCATGGGCCACATTCCGCGCCTCCCGCCCGATATTCGGCCAGTTTCCTTCGGCCACCACGTCCAGTTCGGCCTCACGCCAGATGAGCGAGCCATCGCCGCCCGTCGCCAGGTTAGTGTCGCTGATCTCAGCTCCACGGCCGGGAGAGGTTGAGCCCAGGTAGGCGCTCTCGGCATTGGCATCGTTGTCATTGGTGGTCGTGTCTTGCCAGGCCGCGCAGACATGGACCACCCAGAACCGATCCTGTTCCTGCACCGCCGAGCCGCGGTTGGCGTTGAACATGGCCACTTCGCCGGCATCGGTGTCCGGCCCGTTCAAAAGGAAGGGAACGGTCTGGTCATCGAACGGCCCGCCGCCCCCATCCAGCACCGCCAGGACCGAAGCGGCCTCAAAGGCCGACAACCCGGCCGTATTCAACCCGAGGGGCAGCGCACCCGTGTCATCGTCGCGTAGAACGTAGCCGATCGCCGCCGGGGTGCCGTCAACCGTCACCTGCGAGGCCGCCGTATTGACGGCGGTGATATTGTAGCCCACGCCGGCGATGGTGATGGTGCCGCCGTTGTGCCCGGCGACCAGCGTCCCACCGGTCACGTTCAAGCCCACCGAGTTGGCAAAGAACGACAGGACGTTGCCGGTGGCATCGGTCTGCCCGGCTTTGCTGACGGTAAATGGGGCGGCGATGCCCGCATTTCTGCGGACCCAATCGGTACCGTTGCCGTCGAGGCCGCCCGTGGTGTTGGCGGCCCCCCCGGCGCCCAGCACCAGCGTGCCGTTCTCAAAGCGGCCGTTGCCGGTGTTGCCCAGGTGGGGTGAGCCGTCCACCCCGCTGGGCAGGCCATTGGTCAGGTTCACGTCAAGCTGAACGACAGTGGCGACCCCGCCGTTGGGCGTCCCGATGTTGACGATGTTGCCCTGAACCTGGTTGGCCTGGGCTCCCGCCGCCGGCACCGCCACCATCGAATCAACTTCCACATGCAGCAGGCGCCACACGCCCAGCACCTTGGAACTGTACTTGTCAGGCTTGCGAACCTCCCGATCCGCGGCGGCCCCCGCCACCGCCGGGTCCACGATCCGGAAGCCGTCATCCTGGTCCCTGTTCCGCAGACGCGGCAGGAAATCCTTGTCTGCGTTGGCGACCATGCGGTAGTTGTCCCCGGGGTGCAGCGAGACCTGGAAGGTGGTCTGCTTCTCCGCGTCCGACGGGGTAAAGGTGAGCTTGGGCAGTTGTTGAGCGTCCTCGATGCTGGAGTGGGGGTAGTTCTGGCTGACAAAGCAGCCGGCCTTTTTGCCCAAGGCCGTGCCGCGGTTGTCCTCGTCGGCGGTGTAAGGAATGGTCGTTCCCGAGTAATTGCCCGAGCCGCCGCCGTCATTGGGGTCAATTCTTGTGGTCTCGCCCGATGGGTCGTCGCAGTCGAACGACTTGAGATAAAGGTCGACGTTCTCGACCGGGGCCACCACCAATTCGATCTTGGGATCCACGACGTCGCGGGGGAGGGTGACGTTTCCGCTCCCGTCCAGCCGGGCATCGGCGATAACGCGATTGCTGCCCGGCGGATCCGTCGTCATGTTCGGGTCAGCGTCCAGGGTATTGCTGTTATGGAGGTTGCTCCCGGCGGTGAAGCCGTTGAACCTACCCTCCCACGAGATTCTCCTGACACCCAGTACGGTCAGGGCGACCTCGTCGGTGCAGCTCACCTGGTCGTAGGTCATCTTGAACTGGACCTGGCGCTGGGCGGTGTGGGCCTCGATGCCCTCGGCGTACAGCCGGCGGTGTATAAAATCCGGGTCCGGGTCGGTGGCATAGAACTCGGAAAGGGGGATGGCCGTCCCTGAAGCGTAGGACTCGAACTTGTCCGCCCATTTCCACAGCCGGACCGTGCCGTCGCCGGCGGGGAGCACGTCGAGCTTGGCGCTGCCGCAATTGATGTCCTTGAGTTCCTTGGGCTTGAGGCGCAGGCGGACCACGCACATCTCGTCTTCGCCGGAGACACTATTGTCCTTGATGTCGAACTCGCTGTCCTGGTCGTCATTGTCCAGGTTTTCCCACGTCTGAGCACCCTTGCTGAGTTCGTCGGCATCGGCCAGCTCGGACTGGCCGGGATCGATGACCCCGGGTCGATGGATCTTGAGGTCCACCAGCACTACCGTCAGCTTGGACTCCGACACCGAGACATCGCCGTCCGGATCGACGTGCGACCGCGTGATGGTGATGTCGTCGATTGGCGTCGATTCGTGATCGGCGGTGATCGGGTAGACCGCACCGGTGTGGGAGGCCGGCTTGACGCGGCCTTGGCCGGCGAAGCCGGCCGACCACTGCGAGTTGGGCGGGGCGCACGGACAGGTCAACGTCCGGGCTTCCTTGTTCTCACGCTGGGCGTCGGAGATGCACATGTACGTGGCCCCCTGGATGGGGCAGCTCTGGACCTCGTCGGTAACGGGGATGCAGCACAGCGTGGCGTCATCGTGCGGCGGGCAGGTGGTGACGACGGTCTGGATGCAGTCGGCCGGCCCCAGCGCCGCCGTCGTGGTGAGGCTGGCGGTGCCCGGGCACGGGTAGCCTTGTGAGGCGAGCAGCACGCCGTTCTTGAGGATCTGGATGCTCGCAATCCCGCAATGCTCCTCGGTCCAGGTGGCGGTGATGGTGTGCTCCTTGGGGTTCGGCGGCGGACAGGGTTCCGGCGAGGGGATCTCGGTCACCGTCAGGATGCCCTGCGGGTTGTAGCTCCAAGGCGGGCAGACCCCGTGGCTGACGGTCGGTTGCCAGGGGTTGTCCCTCATCACGAACAGCCGGGGGGTTTGTTGGCCGGTACCCTCAAACTCCTCGACGCCAGCCACGAAGTTGCTGCCCGGCGGACTGACGACACCCAGGGCGGGATCCAGCACGTGCACCCACGGGACCCGCTGCTCCTGGAGTGGGAGCGGCCCAATGCCGGCCATGCCGAAATCCAGCACCCGCACCTGCGTGGGCTGATCCACGCGCGTGAAGGTGAACTGGGGCAGCACCGGCAACTGGGCGTCGAACGTTCCGCCGTTGGCGTGAAGTTTGGTGGCAATCAGATGGCCCGGCGGCGAGGGCATTTGCGAGAGCCTCAGATCCGTGTCCCAGTTGGTCGGTCGCCCATCGATGAGCACTTCGATGGGCTGCACCCCGCGAAGCTTGAGCTGGGTGATCTGAACGGAAATGGGATTGGCCGTGGAGGGCAACGGCCCGGGGGGGAAGATCGGATCGCCGGACCGTGTCACCACCGTGCCGGTCGTGCCCATACGATGGGCATCGATGATCACGTTCTCGAAAACAATGGTGCCGGCAAAGGGTGCCGAGCCGCTGGCAAAAAAGTCGGCCGGGATCGGCTGATTGGCGAAATTGATGAAGGTGACCGCTCGCCCGTAGGAATCGTAGGGTGTGGACATGAACCAGTTTTCCAGCAAGGCCAGTTCACATTCTGGCGAGGGCGGCTTGTTCTCGCCGCCGAAACATACCTGGAGCAGCCCGA
>JACQVT010000630.1 GCA_016209665.1 Planctomycetota bacterium
GTACCACGCCGAGGGGTTGGCGGGGTCGAGGTCGGCGGCGGCCTGGAACTTCGGCAGGGCTTCGCGGCCGCGTCCGGTCCGCAGAAGGGCGTCGGCGAGGTTGGTCAGGGCGTAGAACTGCTTCCAGCGGGCGGTGGCGGTGGTGTCGGTCTGGGCCAGCTTCCAGGCGGTGGTCAAGTACGGGATCGCCTCGAGCGGCCGACCCTCCTTGGTGAGCACGGTGCCAAAGACGAGCAGGGGCCGGAAGCTGTTGGGCGCTTTGGCGACGGCGTCGGCCCAGAGATTGTGCTCGCTCTGATAGATCGCGTTGCGGCGGATGGTGGTGGTCAGCAGCAACACGGCGGCGACGACGAGAGCGCCGATCTGGATTCTCGGGGACACGCGCTCGCGTAGCACTTGCAGCAGCCCGGCGAGGACGAGCACGAAGCCCACGCTGGGCATGTAGGACTTGTACTCCACGAACACCTCCCACTGCGGCAGGACCATGTAGGGGACCTGGACGGCGTAGAACCACAGCAGGCCGAATGCGATCAGTACAAGGCCGCGACGAGCGGCCAGAAGGGCCAGGCCGATCAATGCGACGTGAAGGGCGAGAGCGAAAACCGCTCCGTGCTGGAGCAGGGTGAACGACATCGCGAAATCGTGGTCGATGGAACACCATCGCGGCAACGGAAGCAGCAACAGCTTCCAGAAGTGGGCCACGGCGCGGCTCATGCTGAGGAAGTGCGACCCCACGCCCCAGTTGAGGGGTTCGCGAAACGCGCTGAGCCTGGTGGCGTCGGCGGGATTGAACCGGCCGATGGCCCACAGGCCGACGAGCATGGCCGCCGGGTAGAGGACGAGGCCGCCGAAGGTCCAGGCGGCGAATCGGCGGCGCGACCAACCGGCGGCGCGGAAGCAGAACTCGATGAGCGCGACAATGATGGGCAGCGTGAGCCCCGTTTCCTTGCTGCGGCAGGCGAGCCAATAGCACAGCAGCGTGGCCAGGATGAGAACGGCGGGGCGGAACCAACCTGGGCGTGCCCGCCCGTCGGAGCAGCGCACTGGTGGGACGCCGGTGCCACAAGAGCCCGCGAGCAACCGGCGAGCGCGGAGCCAGGCGAGCAGGCCGAGCAGACAGAACAGGGTGGCCATCGAGCCGCGGCGCTGGATGATGTAGGCGACACTCGAGGCCGCAAGCGGATGGACGGCGAAGAGCAGGGCGAGGCCGGCGGGCATCCAGACGGGCGGCGGCCGCGCGGGTTCGAGCTGCCGCAGCAGGGCACGAATGAGCAGGTAGACCAGGCACGCGTTGACCGCGTGCACGAGCACGTTGAAGGCCAGAAAGCCGGTGACGTCCAGGCCGTCCATGCCCAGGGCGCGATTGACCGCATCGTTGAGGGCGAACGAGAGGGTGGCGAGATGCTGGCCCGGCTTGAGCGGCTGGCGCCAGAACTCGCGGAACGTCTGGAGGCCGGCGGCGGCGGGCTTGGCGAGCAGGTCGGCCTGGGCGGAGTCAAACAAGAACTGCTCGTGGTCCGCGTTGATGTAGGCCGCGGCGGTGATGGCCACGAGCAGCAGGCAGGGCAGGGCCCTCGTCGTCATGGATGGAGGCTGTCCGGAGCCCATTCCAAAACCCTGAAATCCGACCGGCTGGAAGCCGGTCCCACACGAGAGGCTCTTATCCGGCTGGGTGCCCGCGGCCATGCCGCAGTTGTAATCGGCGGCTGGAGGCCATGCAACGCGGTGGAATTAGCGGTCCGCGGGTGGTATACTGTCGACATACATGGGGGATCCAAGTCAACGAGCCGCGATGATCAGGACCGGTGTCGTCGTCTTGGGGCTTGTGCCGACCCTGGCGTTGGCGGCCTTACCGCAGATATCGACGATGCCCACGCTCAGCTCCGAGGTGGTCGTGGCCGACGGCGCCACGCAGTATACGGTCACGATCAAGTCGTCGTGGGGCGCGAAGACCGTGTCGGGGCTGATGTGGAACACGACCTACAGCTTCAGCGTGCGGGCGGCTCGGGCGGTGGCGGGATACTGTCCGTCGGCGTGGGGGCCGGAAACGCAGGTGACGACGCTGCCGTACGTGCCGGTGGTCGGGTTTCTGGAGGGCATGGCCTTCAGCCCGTGGGTACGGGGCCAATGTCCCTATCGCTCGGTGCCGGAGTCGGGCTACGCGATGCTCTGGGACCTCGGGGCCGGATCGATCGGCCGGGGCCTCGCGGGCGGACTCGACGCGGACACCTACGACTGGCGGAACATCAACGGCGGGGCCAACTGGGGCCTTGTCGGCGGGCACTTCACGACGCTGCAGTTCCTTCAGTATGCCCGGGATTACCAGACTGTTCCGCTCATCACGGCTAATGTCTTCGGCGGCGGGTATCAGGACCCGGGCAACGGCAACACGTTCGTATGCCAGACAGTGAACCCGGAGGGCCTGGCCGCGGACTGGGTGCGCTACACGAACTTCATCGTGCGGAACTACCGGCAGGGCGACGAGAACTCAATGACCGGCGAAGATGCCCGGGTTTACGGCTCGATCAGCGACTGGGGCGGCAAGGCGAAGCTCCTGGCTCCCGCCGAGGGCCCGGTGCCGCCCGTGCAATACTGGGAGATCGGGAACGAGCCGGAACTGGGCGCCATCGGCACGTTCCTGACAAATCACTATCTCAGCCCGGCCGATTACCGCGACCGCTACCGGACGATCAGCCAGGCCATGCTGGCGGTGGACCCCACGCTCAAGATCGGGCCGTGCCTGATCAGCCCCAGCGACCCGGATGCCATGTGGCTGCCCACGCTGGCCGCCGACCCGACGATCCCGATCGACTTTGTGGCCTATCACCCGTACTACGGCGGCATCAAGAACAACTGGGGCAATCCCGCGGGCATGACCGACGCCCTGCGGACGATGAAGGACTATCTCAAAGGCCGGGCCGCCGGCATCCGTACGGTGATGGCCCAGAACAACCGCACCGACTACGGCCTGATGGCCACGGAGTGGAACCCGGTCAACTGGGACGCGAGCGGCCAGATCCAGCGGTCGGTGGCGATGGCCCTGGGCGTGGCGGAGTCGGTGTTCACGTTCGCCGAGGACGGCGTGCAGGGGGCCAACTTCTGGGAGCAGCCGCAGGACAAGCTGGGGGCCCGGGACATGTTCTCGGGCCTGCGCGACTACCTGGGCGACACGCTGGCGGCCAACGTGCAGTCGATGGGCCTGTCGCCGACTGACGTGAACTGGCGGATCTACGTGACGAGGAACGCCGGCGACGACGGGACGGTGTTCGTCTGGGGGCTCAACTTCAACGACGAGCAGACGGTGCAGGTCGAGCTGGGGCTGGGGCCGTCGATCTTCCGGTCGGGCGTGCTGCGGCGGTACGGCAACCCGACGGGCGACACCGGCCTGATGACCAACAGCGGCATGGCCTGGACCGAAGAGCCGCTGACCGCCATCGATCCCGAGCATTTCACGCTGACCATGCCGGACGCGGAGGCGACGATCCTGGTGCTGCACGTCAGGCCCGTGCCGCGGGTGGACTATGACCGCGACGGCGATGTCGATCAGTCCGACTTCGGCCACTTCCAGCCCTGCCTGCTGGGTCCGGCCGTCCCGCAGCCCGATCCGGCGTGCCGGGACGCGTGGCTGGACGGCGATGACGACGTCGACCAGCACGATCTGGCCGTCTTTGCGGCGTGCTTCTCGGGAGCGGGCGTGGCCGCGGACTACCGCTGCATGGATTGATGATGCGGTCCTCTGGGCGGCCACGGCCGACGACACCGAACGATTCACGCCGACTCATCGGCGACCGACATCCGCGCCCGCCGGGTTGAGACCGGCCCCCCTGCTTTTTGTCTGTGTTGGGCTGTGTGATCTGTGGGCACATGAGAGAAAAAGGACAGAGGTCCACGGATGACACGGATGGACACGGATGAGAAGCGCGGTTCCCTGGGAGACCCGCCTCGGCGCCGATCACACCCTGCGTCCCCGCGGCCGCCCCCGCAAATCGCCACTCCCGCCAATCAAACAGGCCCCGCCCGCTCGAATCTAGCCGCGTCCCCTTTTACCGACCGAATCGAGCTGCGTCCCCTTTGCTCGACGCGTCCCCTTTGCCCGACGCCAGAAAATGAGCCCTTGCGGGCGCGTTTCTACCAGCCGAAGCGCAGCGGGCCGGCGAGTTCGCGGAACTGCTGATGGCAGTTCGTGCAGGTCGCGCGGATGCGGTCCAGCGTGCGGCGCATGCCTTGCTCATCGTGGATGGCGGCGTGGCTTCGCAGTAACTCCGACTCCGACTGGAGCTGCCGGACCAAATCCATGAAGACCCTGCGGTCGTCGTCGCCCAACTGGGCGACGGGGGCGGCCTGGGGGATGACGTGGGCGGCCTCAGCCAGGCGGTTCGCCAGGTAGGCGGCGTGCTCGAACCGCTCCCGGCGGTCCCGGGCCGCCTCCTCCTGCTTCAGTTGGGCGATCTCCTGGGGCCAGGACTCGCGCACCTCCGAGCCGACCTGCCGCATGACGGTCCGCAGTTGTTCGGAATGGATGGCGTGCCGTGCCGGCGGCGAGACGTCGGCGGCCTGGGGACCGCGGGGCGACTCCGGGCCGCAGGACAGCACCAACAGGACAACGCCACCGCACGTCGCAGCCGAAACCAAGGGCAGTCGCATGAGAGGCCTTTCCTGCCAGCCCGGCGCCGAAGATCAATGGCAGCAGCACGTTAGACGAGGCCAACGTTGGCCCGCCCGCCCAATCGTGACCTCAGTATAACCAGACCAGTTGAAATACATCAAGACATCGACCACAATGCTTCCGGCATCGCCCGGCGGTCAGCGGCGGATGCCCGGTCACCCGAATCCTGGTTGTCGCACGGAGCAGGCTGTCCCCGACCTCCGGTCTTGGGTCGGCCGGCGTGCCGGTGGTCCGGCGAGGAAGGTAACGAGAGTTGTACACCAAGACGTATCTGTTTCCATGGCATCGAGCGGTGCTGTTTCTGTCGGTGCTCGTGATCGCTCGGCCGTTGCTGTCCCAGACGCAGCCGAGTCCTCCATCGGCCGGCCGGCCGGCAACCTCGCCCGCAAGCCAACCGGCGACGCAGCCAACCACGGCGCCCGCGGAACCCTGGCCGGCGAACGTCCGGCCGTTCAGCCTCGACCGGCCGACCATGACCGACGACTGGTTCGGCCTGGGCAAGCCCGCCCGCGACGTCGGCATCGACATGAAGTTCTTCTGGCTCCAGCACTGGTTCGACCTCATGGGCGGCGGGCTGCGGACCGGGTCGAACAAGTCCGACGCCACCATGGACTGGTTCATGACCTTCGACCTGGATAAGATGGGGCTGGTGCCGGGGGGCGACATCCTCGTGCACGCCCGCGAACAGTGGGGCGGAAACTCGGTCGGCAAGAACCAGAACAGCATCAACCGCGTGACGGGAGCCAACCAGCAGGTCAACGACGACGCGGACGGCACGCGTTCGATCCACGTCGACCAGTTGTGGTACCGGCAGAAGTTCTTCAACGGCAAGGTGGCGATCCAGCTCGGGCACCTCGACTATCAGACGATCATCGACCGCAACGCCTACGCCAACAGCGAGGACATCCAGTTCCAGAATGCGGCCCTGGACAACAACCCCGTGATCCCGAATGCGGGGCAGACCGGCCTGGGGGTGGCGGCCACCCTCAAGCCGTGGGATTGGTACACGCTGATTCTGGGTGTTGGGGATGCCCAGCGGGTGTTGTACCAGACGGGCTTTCACACCACGTTCCACGACGAGGCGTGGTTCATGAGCTACATGGAGCACGGTTTCCAGGTCAAGCTGCCGACGCCCCGCGGGCCTCTGACCGGCAACTACCGGTTCGGCCTGGTCTACGACCCCGTGCCGCGGACCGTGTTCGTCAGCCCGAACGACAAGCCCGACCGCGATGGGAACGATTACGGATTCTATACGAGCTTCGACCAGTTGCTGTATCGCGAGGGGCCCACCGACGAGCAGGGACTGGGCTGGTTCTTCCGCTACGGCTGGCGGGAGGACGACTTGGTCAACGATGCCGGGGCCAACTACTTCAGCCAGTTCTGGTCGACGGGTCTGGCGTATATGGGGCTGCTGCCGACGCGGGACCGCGACGTGATGGGCCTGGCCGTCGCCCAGTTGCTGCCGTCGCAGACCTACCGGGACCGGCGGGACATCCACCTGGACGGGGAGACCATCTGCGAGTGGTATTATGCCTTCGCCCTGACGCCGTGGTGTGTCATTACGCCGGATTTCCAGTATATTAATGCGCCCAACGGCGGGGCGACGGTCAGCCACGCGCTCGTGGGCGGCATCCGGGTCCGCGTGACGTTCTAACCGAGGCGGGCAGGGATGCCCGCCCCCCAAGAAGGTTCTGACCGCCCGGTGGCGAAGGTTGGGCAAAAAGA
>JACQVT010000632.1 GCA_016209665.1 Planctomycetota bacterium
ACATCGAGATTCTGCCACTGCCCAAGACCTCGCACCAGCTCATCGTGCAGTACCTGAGCAACCTGCTGCTGACCTTCGTCTCGCCTCGAAAGCTGGGCACCACCCTGTTTGCTCCCCTGCGCGTCAGGCTTCCCCACGGCGCATTCCGCGAGCCGGACGTGGTGTTCATGTTGGCCGAGCACGCCGGTCGCATCGGCGAGGAGTTCTGGGATGGCGCGGACCTGGTCGTGGAGGTGGTCAGCGACGAGAACCGTACGCACGACCTGGTGACCAAGCGGGCCGAGTACGCCGCCGCCGGCATCCCCGAGTACTGGATCATCGATCCCCGGGAACAAACGATCACGGTGCTCACGTTGCGGTCCGGCCGATACGAGGTCCACGCCGAGTCGCGACCCGGCCAGAAAGCCGGTTCCGTCCTGCTGCCGGGCTTCGAGGTCGATACGGCGGCCGTGTTCCGGGCGGCAGGCGGAGGATGATTCGCTCCTTCGCAAACCTGCACCCATCCATTGAAAAAGCCCACCGGCTCGGACCGGCGGGCTTCTGGCTTGCCTGGAGCAGCGGGCTCACACAGCCCGGCGCTGACTCTTCTACCGCGCGTACTCGACCGCCCGCGTCTCGCGGATGAGCGTGACCTTGACCTCTCCAGGATACGTCATCTCCTGCTCGATCTGCTTGGCGATGTCGTAGGCGGTCTTGGCGGCGGCGCGGTCGTCCATCTTGTCGGAGTCGACGATGACGCGGACCTCGCGGCCGGCCTGGACGGCGTAGGCCTGCTGTACGCCGGCAAACCCGGTGGCGATGCCCTCGAGCTGCTCGAGCCGCTTGACGTAGCGTTCGAGCGACTCGCGGCGGCCGCCGGGCCGCGACGCGCTGATGGCGTCGGCGGCCGCGACCAGCGGCGTGTACGGGCTGGTGGCCTCCACGTCGCCGTGGTGGCCGGCGATGGCGTTGAGCACCTCCTCGCGTTCGCCGAAGCGACGACAGATGTCGGCCCCGATCTGCGGGTGCCCGCCCTCGACCTCGTGGTCGACGGCCTTGCCGATGTCATGCAACAGGCCGCACCGCCGGGCCAGCGTGCCGTCAAGGCCGAGTTCATCGGCCATGACCTGGCAGAGGTAGGCGACCTCGATGCTGTGCTGGAGGACGTTCTGGCCGTAACTGGTGCGGTAGCTGAGTCGGCCGAGCAGGTCGATCTGCTTGCGGTTCAGGCCGCCAATGTTGGCCTCGACGCCGGCCTTCTTGCCGCGCTCGACAATCTGGTTGGCGACCTCCTTGGAAACCTCGGCGACGACTTCCTCGATGCGGGTGGGGTGAATGCGGCCATCCATGATGAGCCGTTCCAGCGCCAAGCGGGCGATCTCGCGGCGGACGGGATCGAACGCGCTGACCACCACCACGCCGGGAGTGTCGTCGACGATCACGTCGACGCCGGTGGCCTTCTCGAAGGCCCGAATATTGCGGCCCTCGCGGCCGATGACGCGGCCCTTCATGTCGTCCGAGGGGATATCGACCGTGCTCACGGTGCTGGCGCTGGTATGCTCGGTCGCGTACCGCTGGATGGCGGTGATGATGATCTCACGGGACTTGGTCTGGGCAGTCTCCCGGGCCTCGTTCAGCGTCTTGTCGATCAGGGCGGCCGCGTCGTGCTCGACCTCGTGCTTGATGCGGGTGAGGAGCAGGTTGCGGGCGTCCTCGATGCTCATCCCGGATATCCTGAGCAGTTGGGCCCGCTGCTCCTTGACGATGCCCTCCAGCTCCGCGTCCCGCTGGGCCACGGCGGCCTGTTTCTGGGCCAAGCGGCCCTCCGCCTGGTCCAGCGTCTTCTCCTTGGTCGTCAGGACGTCCAGCTTCTTATCGAGATTGTCCTCGCGCTTCTCGAGGCGGCGCTGTTCCTCCTTCAGTTCGTCCCGTACCTGGGCGCTTTGACGCTCGAACTCCTTGAGCTTGTCGATTCGTTCTTTCTCCGCGTCGATCTTGCCCTTTTCAACAATGACTCCAGCCTGGACCTTCGCCTCCTCGATGACCTGGATTGCCTGCTGCCGGGCGGCGGCGAGCTGCTGTTTCCCGAAAAACTTCAGCAGCAGATAAACGATTCCACCGCCCAGGCACAGGCCGATGGCCAGAAACACCAGGTACATCGCGGGCGAGACTTCTGCCAGCATCGCAGAGTACCCCATGATGTCACCTTCCTCTATTAGAATTCACCGCGGCCGGGTGCCGACAAACCCATGGCGGCAAGCGTCCGGGCCGGCGGCTACAGCTCGAACGGGTGGAGAAGACAGGGGTGGGAACGATCGCTCACGAACGCGCGGGCGTCAGCCAGGGAGAATGGACTGCCAGGGCGGCGGCGAGACGCAAAGGCGGCGCGACTCGCGCCACAAGCGGAACCGATCACGTCAGGTGGCGGGTGTTTCGCTCAGGACCCAGGCTCTCGGCAGTTCCTGGTACGGTTCTCGTTCGGCCCACATGGCTGAAACCGACACGCGCGGTCTCTCGTGAACCAAACGCGTCAGCGGAAGACGTCGTCGTCACCTCCTACTGTCGGCGAGACCTGCGTACCTCAGGCTCGTCTGGACCCTTTGATCTGCCGTGGGGGCCTGCTCAAGCACACGCCACAGTGGCCGGATCGCACGTGACCCGGCGCGCCCACCGGCGGCTTCTCGCCGGCATACACACTGGTAACGGATCAGTACCGGCTGCCGTGGGGTGCGGTTAACCCACGATGCCTCCCCGCTGAGCGGAGCGGCTTAATGCACTGTTCTGGCAGCCCGCAAGCTCTTTGCCACGCCCGCACCGGGCCAAATGGCAAGACGCATTCGCAACGACAGTTCTCCTTTTCGCTGACACGGCAAGCCAAATCAGTGCCGGCCGTGCAAACCCTGTTTCCCAGCACTTACCGTGCCATCGTTCACCCCAAGCACAGGGGGAGCGATCGGCCCGGCCAGTGCAAACCCTCGAAAATCATGTACTTGCGCACGTCATGTGCGCTGCCAGTTAAGTGCCCATTATAATCCTGTCAGCAGCGGCGTCAAGACACGAGTTGGGGTTATCTCCCCGCAACCTTCCCAACCCATAGGGGTTAGCACGGCGAGTGAGTCGCCTGCCCGGCCGGTCTCCAGCCGACGGACTGGGCAGCCGGGGCTGGGAATGCGTCCCGCGTCTGAGCGGTTACAATGTTGCCGCCGCGGAGGCTGGCGGGGTCCAGACGGATCGGGTCGATACCGTGGCGCCGGCCGCGATAGTCGATCGTAACTCACGAGGAAAGGCACAGATGACGCGATGCGTTCGATTCATCGTGATCCTCTCACTCGCCGCCCTGTTGGGCGGAACGGGATCGCGGTTTGTAGCCGCAGCGTCGGAGGAACTGTCGCTGCCGGGCCTGGGTTCCGGAGCCGGGGTAACAGGGCGGGCGGCAGCCCCCGAAGTCGGGGTGGAACTGCTCGCAAATCAGACGGCGGTCGCGCCCGGGGGCACGGTGGACTTGGCGATTCGATTCAAGGTACCCAGCGGCTGGCACGTCTACTGGCAAAACCGGGGCGAGGGCGGACAAGAGACGCGATTCGAGTGGAAGCTGCCGCCCGGCTGGTCGGTCGGCCCGATGCGGTTCCCCCCGCCGAGCCGGCACGTGGATGAGTTGGAGACGCACACGTTCATCCTCGAGAACGAGCCGGTCATGCTGACCACGGCCAGGGCTCCGAAGGATGTCAAGCCGGGACAGGAAGCGACCATCGGGCTAGAAGCTGAATGGCTGGTGTGTCAGAAACTGTGCTTCCAGGGCCGCAAGTCGTTGTCCGTGTCGTTGCCGGTCGTGGCATCGGCGGAGGCGGTCAAGCCGGCCCACGAGGACGATTTCGAGGACGCCCGCCGTCGGTTGCCCGTGGCGGCCGACAAGGCCAAGCATCTGACCTCGGTGAAGGCCGTCGCGAACGTGGACAAGGCCGAGCCGGGGGCGACGCTGGCCATCGCGGTGGTTTTCGAGGTCGAGGCCCAGCACCACGTGAACTCGCATCAGCCGCTACAGCCGGGACTCATCGCGACGGACGTATTCCACGAGCGAACGAAGGGGGTCGAAATCGGCCGGGCCATTTTTCCGGCGGGCACGGTCGTCGAAATGCTCGGCGAGAAGCTGTCGGTGCACCGGGGACGGACGGCCGTTTTTCTGCCGGTGCACGTGGACGGCGATCTAGCCGCAAAGGAGCTGCGGTTCGCCGGCGTGCTGACGTACCAGGCGTGCAGCGACAAGACGGGGACGTGCTATCAGCCGACGTCGGTGGAATGGTCAGTGACGCTGCCGGTGGCCGCCGCGGGCGAGACGCTGAACGCGGCGAACGCGGACGTGTTTCGGGACATGCCCACGACGGAGGGTGGAGGCGAAACGCGCGAAGCCGCAAGCGGCAAGGGGCGGGGGTTCACGCTCCACAGCGAGGTGCGGGCGACCACCGTGCAGAAACACCACTCACTGGTGGTGTGGCTCGGGCTGGCCCTGCTGGCGGGATTGATCCTGAACATCACGCCGTGCGTGCTGCCGGTGATTTCGATCAAGGTGCTGAGCTTCGTGCAGCAGGCGAGTGAGTCGCCGGGGCGGGTGTGCAAGCTGGGGCTGGCGTTCTCGCTGGGCATGATGGTGGTGTTCAACGTACTGGCGATCATGGCCACCGGGCTGGGCTTGGTGTGGGGACAGCACTTCCAGAGCCCGGCGTTCACGATCGCGATGGCGTCGGTGGTGTTCGCGTTCGGGCTGAGCATGTTCGGCGTGTTCACCCTGGCTGTGCCGCAGGCGGTCGGTACGCTCGCCGGTCGCGCCGAGGGCGAGGGTTATGCGGGCTCGGTGGCCAAAGTCGCGCTGGCGACCGTGATGGGCACGCCGTGCCTGGGGCCATTCCTCGGGCCGGTGCTGGTGTGGGCGGCGGGACAGCCGGCGAGTATCGTCTTCCTGGCGTTCAACACCATCGGCATCGGCATGGCGTTGCCATACGTCCTGCTGACCGCGAACCCGCGCTGGCTGCGGTTCGTGCCCAAGGCCGGGCCGTGGCTGACCACGTTCAAACAGGCGATGGCGTTCCTGCTGATGGGCACGGTGGTGTACCTGTTGTACATCCTCGAGGGCCAGCTCGGCGGGCCGGCGGTCATCCGGACGCTGGTGTTTGCCACCGCGCTGGCCCTGGCATGCTGGCTGGTGGGCCGGTTCATCACGTACAACACGCCGCCGGGCGCGCGGCTGGGGTGGTACGCCGTGGCCTTGGGCGTCGCGGCGGGAGTGGGGTTCATCAGCTTCGGGCGGGGCATGGACTGGAACGCAACCGCGGCAACGGTGGTCAAGGGAGGACACGCATCCCCGAGCGGCCAAGAGCTGCCCTGGGTGCCGTTCTCGCTGGAGAAGCTGGCCGAGGTGACGGGGCAGGGCAAGACCGTGCTGCTGGACATCACGGCCCGCTGGTGCCCGAACTGCCAGTACAACTCGGCGGCGGTGTTCAACACGCCGGAGATGGCGGCCGTGGTGGCGAAGTACGACGTCGTACCCATGCTGGCCGACTGGACGGCCCGGGACAAGGCAACCGGCGACCTGATCGAGAAACTCGCCTCGGGGGCGAGCATTCCGCTGGCGGCGATCTTCCCGGGCGGTCGGCCGAACGAGCCGATCGTGATGCTCGGGATTGTCACCCGGCAACAGGTGATTGATAATCTGGCCCAGGCGGCAGGACGGTGACGGGCGGCGCGGCGTCAGGGTGTCGCGGCGTCAGGGTGTCGCGGCAATGCGCGGGGGTGAACCCCGCGGCTCGTCCAACGCAACGGTGGGAGGTGAGTGTGGCCAACGACAGGATTCCAGTGTTGTTTGACACGGACATCGGGAGTGATATCGACGACGCAGTCGCGCTCGCGTACCTGCTGACCGAGCCGCGGTGCGAACTACTGGGCGTCACCACGGTCACGGGTGAGCCCCAGGTGCGGGCCCAGTTGGTGGACGCGGTCTGCCAGGCGCTGGGGCGGCCGGAGATTCCGATTCACAGTGGCGCCGCCAAGCCCTTCCTGGTGCCGCAGAAGCAGCCCGAGGCGCCGCAGAAGGTGATACTGCCGAGGTACCCTCATCGCGAGCTTTTCGCGGCCAACACTGCGGTGGACTTCCTGCGGCAGACAATCCGGTCGCGGCCAGGCGAAATCACGCTGCTGAGCGTGGGACCGCTGACGAACGTCGGCCTGCTGTTCGCGCTGGATCCCGAGATACCAGGGTTGCTCAAGCAATACGTGATGATGGGCGGATCGTACGTGAACCGCCCGGCGGGCTACGGGGTCATGGAATGGAACACCAGGGGCGACCCGCACGCAACGGCGGTGGTATTCGCGGCGGACGCGCCGGGAACGCGATGCTTCGGGCTGGACGTGACCACGAAGTGCCGGATGCCGGTGGACGAGTGCCGCAAGCGGTTCAACCGGGGGCGGTTGAAAGTCGTGGCGGACATGGCGGAGGTCTGGTTCCAGCGCCGGCCGGAGATCACGTTCCACGATCCGCTGGCGGCGGTGGGCGTGTTCGAGCCCGGGGTATGCACGTACCAACAGGGGCGGGTCGAGGTGGAACTCCAGAGCGCCCGCCTGATGGGATACACGGACTTCCGACCGGACGCGAAGACCCAGCCGCACACCGTCGCAGTCGACGTCAAGCCCGAGGCGTTCTTCAAGAAGTACTTCGAGACCGTCGAGAAGGCGGCGACGTAAACGCCCGTTGCCCACGGGACGCAGCCCGTGGGCTCGGACGACCTCGATCCCTCGAGAACCATCCATGGCCACCGAATCCTATGCCGTTCTGCTGGAAAGCTTCAGGCAAAGCTACGAGTTGATCATCGATGAAGTGCAGCGGGTGGTGATCGGGCAGCGGAAGGTGTTCGATCAGATCTTTGCGGCGATCCTGTCGCGGGGGCACTGCCTGCTGGTGGGCGTGCCGGGGCTGGCCAAGACCCTGGCCGTCAAAACCCTTTCGGCAGCCATCGACACCGGCTTCCAGCGCATCCAATTCACCCCAGACCTTCTGCCCGCCGACCTGATCGGGACCATGATCTTCAATCAGAAAGACGGCAGCTTCTTCCCCAAGAAGGGACCCATCTTCGCCAACATCATCCTGGCCGACGAAATCAACCGCGCCCCAGCAAAAGTGCAGAGTGCCCTGCTGGAG
>JACQVT010000633.1 GCA_016209665.1 Planctomycetota bacterium
GCCGGGCGAACGCCTCGCGGAGTGCCGTGCGGTTCACGCCCAGCTTCTCGGCCCACTCCGCCTCGCGAAGCCGCTTGCCCTCGGGTGTCTGCTGCAAGATCAGCAGGCGGCGAAGGCGGGAGTAGGCCTGGTCTCGCTGGGAACTGTTCGCTTCGCGGAACGCGCCCTCGGTTGCCGCAATCGTTGACATTATTCACCGCCCCATGATAAGTTGACCGCCGTCCAGTTTACAGAATCCAGGAAATATGTCAACAACCGGTGAGGGAACCCGTTGGATCGAAGTTCTGTCCACCCTGTAGATAACGGATGTTACGTCATCTGGAGGGCGCGGCGTGGGCAGGCAATCGACACCGCCCCTCCGACGCCGGCCGGCGTGGAATCGTCGGGCGGGGAGGCTGGGACGCCGGCAGGTCCGAGAACGATTGGGGAGTGACGTCGTGAATCTGCAGCTCGTCGATTGGGTGATCGTGGGGGGGCTGCTCGCTTTTCTGATCGCCATCACCCTGGGCAGCCGTCACCACATGAGGAGCGTGGCGGACTTTTTGGCCGCCGGCCGATGCGCCGGGCGGTACCTGATCAGCGTGTCGGAGGGCGCCGCCGGCCTGGGGGCCATCACGCTGATCGCCTTCTGGGAGATGTACTACAAGCGCGGGTTCACCTCCGTGTGGTGGAACCTGCCGAACTGGCCCATCCTGTTCATCATCGCCCTGACGGGCTGGGTGTCGTACCGGTTCCGCCAGACGCGGGCCTTGACCCTCGCCCAGTTCTTCGAGATGCGCTACAGCCGGCGCTTCCGCATCTTCGCGGGGCTGGTGGCGTTCCTGTGCGGGGTAATCAACTTCGGCATCTTCCCGGCGGTGGGCACGCGGTTCTTCATTTACTTCTGTGGCCTGCCGGATCATTTCGACGCGGCGGGGCTCCACCTCAACACCTACGCGACGCTGATGGCCTGCCTGCTGTGCCTGTCGCTGTTCTTCACGTTCACGGGCGGACAGATCGCGATCATCCTCACCGACTTCCTGCAGGGGCTGGTGACGATGTCGATCCTGGTGATTACGGTGGGCATCCTGCTGTACAAGGTCCGCTGGGCCACCGTCACCAGCGCCCTGGTGATGGCCAAGCCCGGCGAGTCGTACCTGAACCCATTCGACATGAGCGGCGTGAACGACTTCGGCGTGCGCTACTTCGCCATCTGGTACGTCATGTGGTTCTACCGGTGGATGGCTTGGCAGGGCACGCAGGGATTCAACGCCTCGGCGAAGTCGCCTCACGAGCAGAAGATGGCCAAGGTGCTCGGGACCTGGCGCTACTTCGCCCAGGAGATGCTGATCCCGATCATCGCCATCTGCGCCCTGGCGTACCTGCTGCATCCGGAGCTGTTCCCCTCGGTGGCGACGGTCCAGCAGACGCTCGGCGGGCTGGAGAACGAGAAGATTCGCACGCAGATGACGGTGCCGCTGGCCCTCAGTCACCTCCTGCCGCAGGGGCTGATGGGCTGTCTGTGCGCGATGATGCTGGCCGCGTTCATCAGCAACCACAATTCGTACCTGCACTCGTGGGGCAGCATCTTCATCCAGGACGTGGTGATGCCGCTGCGGGGCCGGCCGTTCGAGCCGCGGACGCACCTGATGCTGTTGCGGCTGGCGATCCTGGGCGTGGCGGTGTTCATCTACCTGTTCAGCCTGGTGTTCGAGCAGAACCAATACATCCTGATGTTCTTCCAGTCGACGGGCGGCATCTACCTCGGCGGGGCCGGGGCGGCCATCATCGGCGGGCTTTACTGGCGGCGCGGGACGTCGGCCGGAGCGTGGACGGCCATCGTGGTCGGCGCCGTGGCTTCGTTGATCGGCCTCGGCCTGCTCGAGATCAAGCCCGCCAACGTCACCATGCCCGCGGTGGCCGAACTTCTGACCTGGGTCCAGAGCCGCATCACGGGCATGGACATGACGTTCATCGTCTCGGCGCTGGCCGTCGCAAGCTACGTGGCGGTCTCGCTGCTCCAGCCGCATCGACCGTTCGACCTGGACCGGCTGCTGCATCGCGGCGAGTATGCCGACGCCGGCAGCACGCCCGAGATGCCCGTCACCGGCCTGAACCTCTTCCGCGTCGGGGCGGAGTACACGCGGTTCGACCGGATCATCTACCTCGCGTCGATCTCGTGGATGCTGCTCTGCGGCGTGGTGTTCGTCATCGGGCTGACGTACCACCGACTCCACGGAACGACGGCGGAGGGCTGGTCGCGGTTCTGGTACTGGCTGGTGTGGCTGGCGATGGGCATGGGCAGCGTGATTGTCTGCTGGTTTGCCGTGGGCGGCATCCGCGACATGATCGAGATGTTCCGCCGGCTCCGCACCGCGGTCCGCGACGACACCGACGACGGCATGGTACGCGACGGACAGTGAGCCCTGCGAGGCCTGTACCAGCACGAAGCGCCAGCGAGTGCTCCTCGCGCAACCGGCACCAACACGCAAGCACTCGCTTGCGCTTCGTGCTGGTTCGTTCGCGCCAGCCGGGTCAGGCGATGGGGACGGTTTTGCCCGTGGTGGCGCTCTGCTTTTCGGCGAGGGCAATCATCACCGCGTCGCGGCTTTCCCGGGGGGTGCTGACCGCCGGCGAGCGGTTCCCGGCGATGCAGGTCAAGAAATACTCGATCTCGTTGAAGTAACCGTCGTTGGGGCCCATCTGGGGAACTTCGGGCTGCTTGCCGTTCGCGAACACCGTCATCGGCTTGCCGGTGCACAGGTCCCAGACGATGGCCGCCTTCTCGAACAGCACGGTGATGCCCATGTTAAACCCGTAGCCGTCGGGCATGTCCCAGAAGCCCTCGATCTGGACCACCGGGCCGCTGGGATAGTGCCACAACGAATGGACCCGGTCGTATGAATTCGTGCCGGGCCGGGTGCTCGCCTGAGCGGTTACGGCCTGGGGTTTGCCCAGCATGAACACGACGTAGTCCACATCATGCACGTGCAGATCGAGAATCGCCCCGCCCGACAGCGACGGATCGAGCAGCCAGTTGTCGAGCGAGTAGCCCGGCGTGCTGGCCTGCCGGCGGAGGTTGATCGCCTTGATGGATCCGTACCGCTGGTCCTTGATGCGTTCCTTGACGAACACGCACTCCGGCCAGAAGCGGATGCACTGGGCGATCATGAACTTGCCCGGCGAGCCGGCGGCGACCTTGAGCACCTCGTCGCACTGCTCGACGGTCAGGGCCATCGGCTTTTCGCACAGGACGTGCTTGCCGGCCTTGAGGGCCGCGATCGACATCTCGGCGTGCAGGTATGTCGGTACGCAGACGTCCACCATCTGCACCTGCGGGTCGGCGAGCAGTTGCTTCCAGTCGGCGTAGGGCTTGGCCCCGTGCAGATCGCGCTTGGTGCCCTGGGCGTCGGCCACGTTGCCGCCCACGCCCGTCCAGTCGCCCAGCCGCCGGGACTCCACCGGGTCGCAGATGGCCACGACCTTGGCCTGGTCGGTCAGCTTCTCGTACTGGTTGAAATGGTTGCGCCCGATGAAACCCGCCCCGATGATGCCCACATTGATCATGGCTGTGCTCCCGTGTGGTCCGTGTGAACGTCTGGCGAGATTGTGTTACCCGGCGCGACGACGTGTGTCAAGCGGTTTCAGAGCCCCCAGCGCCACCGACGGGTCGCCCCGGTAGATGCGGACCAGTCGTGCTCGCGGCAACCCGCTCGCTCGCGCTCGGGGCTCTGATTGCCTACAAAGCGGACGGTTCCAAGTGAAACGAGCCGCGGGGTTTATCCCCGCGCATCCGCCGCGTGGACCGCACCCACCGGGGCCTGGTACACCACGCGCTCCAGCGTGACCCCGCAGGCCAGGCGGTCGAGGTTCTCGGCGATGCGGCGGTAACGGCGCTCGATGAGCGACTCGGTCCAGGCGGCGAAGTGCGGGGTGGTGATGACGTTTTCCAACTCGTGGAACGGCAGCCGCGAGCCGTGCAGCAGCACCCCCGGCTTCGGTGGATACTGGTACCACACGTCCAGGGCCGCCCCGGCGAACCAACGCTCGCGGAGTGCCCGGTACAGCGGCTCCTCGTCGATGATCTCGGCCCGGGCGACGTTGATCAGGAACGCCGTGGGCTTGAGGCGACGCAACTGAGCCTCACCGAGCAGGCCGCGGGTCCGGTCGGTGAGGGGGCAGACGACGGCGACGAAATCGCTCGTCGCAAGCAGACGGTCGAGGTCGTCGATCGGACCGCACCAGTCGAGCGTCGGCTCGTCGCGCGGCCGACGGGTGACGGCGATCACGTTCATGCCGAACGCCCGGGCCCGCGCGGCGACCGCCCAGCCGATGTGGCCGTACCCGATCAGGCCCAGCGTCTTACCGGCGGCCTCGCCGTGGAATTCGCCCTCGGCCCGGCCGCTGCCATGCCACTCGCCTTGGCGGAACCGTGCCTGGGCCTCGGGCAGCCGCGTGACGGACAGGAGGATGGCCAGCATGATGTATTCCGAGATCGGAATCTCGTGCTCGTGGACGTTGCAGACCACGCATCCCGGCGGCACGTTGTCGGGCGGGATGCCGTCCACGCCCGCCCCGATGCAGTGGATCAACTTGAGGTTGTCGGCGGCGTCGCGGAGATCTGCCGAGAAGACATTGCCGACGAACGCATCGGCGTCGGCGATCTCCCCCCGCACGCGGTCGCGGTCACCGACGTCCGGCAGGGATGCAAGCCGCCAATCCGTGGTGAGATGGCTCCGCAGCAGGTCGCGGCGCTTGACCACGTGGTAATCGTATAACAGTGCCTTCATCCGGAAACCTGTGCCCACACTCAGCCGCCTCACCCCGCCGATCGGCGCATTATAGGCGTCGCCCCGCGTAACGACCTGTGTGGCAAGAACAGTTGGCGCGGGTGTGGCCCAGCCACCCTCGGGGGGAGGAAAGGGGTCGGGAGTCTTTGTTTGACATCAACGCATGGTGGGCATAGGTGTGGGGCCTGCCAAGACGACCACGGCAACCGAAGGATGAGAAAAGACTCCCTACCCCTTTATTTCTCCGGCGGCCGGGTTGTTGCCGCGGTCGCGTGCGCAGTAGAATCTCGCTCACGC
>JACQVT010000637.1 GCA_016209665.1 Planctomycetota bacterium
GCCCAGCAGAAACAGGACCGCGAAGAGGAAGTGCTCGGCGATCATCCACTGCACGCCCCGGTACATCATCAGCACGCTGCCGATGATGCCGATGTGGCCGAAACCGTCGGCCCGTTGTTCCTCGGCCCCGCCCCGCCGGCCGCGGACCACCGCCTCCGTGCCGCGGGTCACCGCCTCGAAGTCAAGCATCAGCACCGAGCGGGCTTGGTCGAGCAGGTTCAAGACGACCTGCTGTTCATACCTGAGGAAGCTGCTGAAGATCCCACGGGTCTTGAACGCCGCCAGCCGGGCGTGCTCCGCGCGGTAACGCTGGGCCAGGGCCGCGATCTTCGACTCGTCGCCCTGGGCCTGCGTCACCGCGTCGGCGTACTCTGCCTTCAGCTTGGCGAGCGCCTGGCCGACCGCCTTGGACGACCTCAGCTCCTCGAGGCCGCCGGGCCCCTTGCCCTGCAGCAGGCCCGCCGGACCGTACACGTCCTGCACCGCGGCGAGCCGCTGTGCTTTCTGGGCATCCCGCCAGGTGCCGACGTCCGCCACCTGCCAGTAAAGAGACACCTCCGGCCCCACCGGCTCCAACGAATTCGGCCAGACGAGGTCCAGCAGGCCGCCCCAGATTCCCATCAGAATCACGCCCGCCAGGGCCAAGCCCAGCTTGGCCGGCTGGATGGCCATGCGGAACGTCTTGAACAGCCGCGTGAAGGGAAAGCACTCATCCCAATTGATTCGCCGAAGTTCGCCCGGCTGGTCGGCCATGGTTGCGTCCTCCATTACCTGCGGAAGGTGGCCCGGTTCCGGCAACGTCGCCTTGGACGGCGGTCATTATACGTCCGCCCCGCCCCCCGGCAACTCCCGCCGCGGGTCGTCCAGCTTGTCATCGGGTTGGTCCACGGGCAGCTCCTCGCGGACGCGGTATTCCTCGTTCAGCCACCGCCCGAGGTCGACCAGCTTGCAGCGCTCGCTGCAGAACGGGCGGTAGGGTGCGTCTTCCGGCCGGGCACAGGTCGTCTTGGTGTGGCAGATGGGACATTCATATGTCGGCATGATCGTGTGGGACCGGCATTCTGCCGGCCCGAGTTCCAGTCGAGACTTCAGTCGCCTTTGGCCGAGCCGTTGCCGCCGGCTGCGCGGTTGCCGGCACTCCTGGCCGGCTTGGCCTCGGTCTTGACCTCGGGTGTGGCCTTGCCGTCCGTCTTGGCCTCGGCCGTCGTCTTTCCGTCCGATCCCCGCTCGGCATCGGCCTTGGCCGCCGCCTTGTAGGAGTCGCTGCGGTAGTCAGTCTGATAGAACCCCGAGCCGCGGAAGATGATCCCCGCCCCGGTACCGATCAACCGCTTCGCGGCGTTCTTGCCGCACGCGGGGCACTTTCGGATCGGCTTGGCCGTGATCGATTGAAACTGCTCAAATGTATGGCGGCAGGCGCTGCATTCATAATCGTACGTCGGCATGCTGCAAGACTCCTCGCCGGTTCAGGCGGACTTCTCTTCCTCCGCCCCCGTCGGAGCAGGCGGAGTGGACACGATCACCCGCGCCGGCCGAATCAGCCGGTCGTGCAGCCGGTAGCCCTCCCGCACCACCTTCAGCACGGTCGGCACCGGATACTGGTCCGACGGCTGCTGCATCATCGCTTCGTGCAGCGCCGGATCGAACGGCTGCCCTTCGGCCTCGATCACGCTCACATTGTAGTCCCGCAGGACCTTCCTGAAATCCTCGGACGTCAGCTTCACGCCGTCGACCAGGACCGCGGTGTTCTCCGGATGCTCCTGGGCCGCGGTCATCACCCGCTCCAGGTTGTCGAGCACGCCCAGCAGCGACCGGATGAGTCCGGCGTTCGCGTAGCGCAGCGATTCCTCATAATCCTTTTGCGAGCGCTTGCGGTAGTTGGCCAGTTCCGCCACCGCCCGCAGGTACTTGTCCTTGAACTCCTCGGCCTCGGACCGGGCGGGCTCAGCCGGCGAACTCGGGGCTTCGGAAGCGGCCGCCCCGCTCGCCTCTTCCTCGGGGGCGGGCATCCCGCCCGCCTGCCGCGGTTCACCCGCAGCCGCCGCTGCCGACTCTTTTTCGTCGGCCGGCTTCGCCCCGGAGCCGTCGCCCCCGGTATACTGCGCGACCTCCTGTGGGGTCGGGATGACAATCTTCTTCTTCATCATGGCCGTCGATCACTCATCGAATCGTCCGTCGATGCCTCCGGCTTGGAGCCGGAGAAAAACTCGCTCAACTTCTCGAAAAAGCTCTTCGACTCGGGCAGCACCGCCTTGTCCTCGCTCTTGGCGTACTCCCGCAGCAGTTGCTCCTGCCTCTTGTTCAACTTCCGCGGCACCTCGATCCACACCTGGACGATTTCATCACCCCTGCGGGCCGACCGGAGCGACGGCAGGCCTTTGCCCGCCAGCCGGAACATCTGTCCGTGCTGCGTGCCGGGGGGCACCTTCAGCCCGACCGGCCCGGTCAGCGACGGCACGTCCACCTGGGCCCCCAGGGCCGCCTGCGTGAAGCTGATCGGCA
>JACQVT010000638.1 GCA_016209665.1 Planctomycetota bacterium
GGACGACGTGAAGCCCTTCCTCCGCACCTACTTCAACACCATTCCCTCGCTCCTCAACATGGAGAACCTGTCGTTCCAGGAGCATTTCCGCGGCGTGGGGGCCTGGAACAAAACGCACGAGACGGGCTACTTCCTGCACCAGACACGGCTGATGCTGGTGATGGAGCGGGGCGACGATCTATGGCTGGCCCCGTTCGTGACCACCCAATGGCTCAAGGACGGCCAGACCGTGGCGGTGTCGAACGCCCCCACGCGGTTCGGCCCGGTGAGCTACCGGATTACCTCGGCCGTCGGCCAGAACACCATCGACGCGACTGTCGATCCGCCCACGCGGACGCCGCCCAAACAGATCGTCGTGCGGCTCCGTCACCCGGAGGGCAGACCGATCCAAAAGGTGGTCGTCAACGGCCAGCCGCACCAGGACTTCGACCCCGCCAGGGAGGTCGTCCGCGTCAGTTCGACCGGCGGCAAGATCACCATCCGCGCGGGTTACTGAGGTGGGTCGTCACACGCGGCGTCGGCGAATACGTCCGCGCCGCTGGCGCAGCGCTGGAAGATGCCGAAGTCGGCCTGGTCGCTGTCCCCGTCGCCGTCCAGGTCGCCGATCTCGGGAGCGGGGCTGGCAAGGGCGGGCCCGCTGATCGCGGCCTCGAACGAGGCCAGGTCGACCTCGTCCACGTCGCCGTCGCCGTCGAAATCGCCCCTGATGCACGGCACCGACCATGTCGCCGCGTCCAACCCGAAGTTGGCGAGGTCCTCCAGGGGTATGAACGCCGCTACCAGGTCGAGGTTGCGGGCCACGATGTAGCCCAGGCTCGACAGCAGGTCGCCGTCACTCACGTTGCCGAACACCTCGTCCAGGAACCCCGTCCGGGTCGAGAACCAGACCTCGGCGTTGGAGCGTGGGATGACCGCATCCAGGCCGTAGTCGCGCGGCATCGGCCCCATCGTCAGGTCGATGACGTGGAAGCGCTGCAGCAACTGGGCGTTGGTCAGTACGACGCGCCCGCGGTTCGACAGCAGGTCGCCGTGGCCGATCAGCCGGTTCATGGCGTCCGAGACAAAGCTGTCGTCCGTCGAGAACAGGATTTCGCCGTTAGGCAGCCGGGCCACCGCGTCCAGGCCGACGTTGGCGGCGGCGTTCGTGGCCGTGCGGAACCTGGCCAGCAGTTGGGCGTGGGTCCGCACCACGTACCCGCGCTCCGAAAGCAGGTCGCCGTGCGTCAGCCATCGCCGCAGCGTTTCGCTCCACAGTTGGCCGGCCGCCTTCTTGAACGAGAACCAGATCTCCCCGCGGCCCACCGTCATCACGGCATCGAGCCCGAGATCGGGCACCACCGGCATGAAGCCCAGCCGCGCGGTCAGTTCGTGGTTCGTGCGCACCACGTAGCCGCGCGGGCTGAGCAGGTCCCCGTCGCTGATCGCGCGCGGCGCATCGGTGGGCGGCACGGTGTGGATCGCGTGGAATCCCACCGTCGTCGAGAACCACACGTCGATGATCGAAGGCGGCATCGGCGTCTCGAACGCCTGGATGTGCATGCGGATCGTGCCGTCGGGGATGTTGCCGTTGTCCCCGTCGATCTTCAGGCCCGAGTTCGCCAACGTGCCGCTGAACTGCATCGGCATGGGCACCGGCAGGTTGGGGATGCCGCTGCTGTTGGTGGTGGGGGCGGCCATCAGGTGCAGCTCGAACGCGATCTCGCCCGTCAGCGTGTTCCAACTGCCGATCGAGCGCACCCGCGGGTCCTGGATCATCCTTAGCGGCTCGGGGATCCCCGGCAGGCCCGGCTGGAAGTCCAGGGCCGTCAGGTCCGCCCCGTCGACCGACAGCCCCACCATGCCGACGATGGCGATCACCGGTACCTCCGGGTCGCCCAGAAACAACTGGACCGTGCCGGCCAGCTTGGATCGGGAGCTGCCCGTAAACAGCGTCAGCTCCACCCAGCTTTCCGCCGGGCTGAGGACGAACGTGGCGTGCCGCGGCAGCCTGGTGGGTGCTGGCGGCGGGACAATGCCTTGGGCTCGCACACTCTCCAGGCCGATCGCGCCCAGCGAAATCCAAGCGGTACAAACGGCCAACAGGCGATGGGTTGACGGCCTCATGGTGGGCCTCCTGGCTTGAACGGAGAAACCGAACTTCCGCTGACCGGTTGCTGAAGTCAGAACGCTCCGATGCTGAGCGGCTCCCGCAACGCCGACCATTCTACCGCCGGCGACCCGGCCCATGCAATACTTTAGGTTCTCCGAAAATGACGCGGACCCTTCGCGGCCGCTCCCTGTGCCGCTGGCTTGTCGTGACCCACCGGGGCCGGTATGGTCGTTCCTGGCGGGCACGAATCGTCGATCGTGGCTGGGTTTGGCCCAAGGAGTGGTGATGACGCGGATCGCGATGCTGGCCAACTTGGCCGCCGTCGTGGCGGGGGCACAACGACTGCCCGCTGGTGGGGCGCCCGCTGCCTCGCGACCCCTCGACGGCCAGCCGAACATCGTCATCATCCTCGCCGACGATATGGGTTTCTCCGATGCAGGCTGCTACGGGTCACAAATCGCCACCCCGAACCTCGACCGTCTGGCCGCCACCGGCCTGCGCTTCACCCAGCTTTACAACACCACCCGCTGCTGCCCGACGCGGGCCGCCCTGCTCACCGGCCTGTACCCCCACCAGTGCGGCATCGGACACATGACCGACGACCGCGGCGTGCCCGGTTACCGCGGCCGACTGAACGAGCATTGCGTCACCATCGCCGAGGTGCTGCGGCAGTCGGGCTACCACACCTGGATGTCAGGTAAATGGCACCTGGGCATGGAGCGGACGGAATGGCCCATCGAACACGGGTTCGAGCGGTATTTCGGCCAGCTCAGCGGGGCCTGCAACTACTTCCGCCCCGAGCCCGGACGGGTCATGGCTCTCGACGACAGCGTCTACCGGTCGTTCGGAGACCACTTCTACATCACGGACGCGATCACGGACTACGCCGTGCGGTTCCTCGACGGCGCCGACCGCGACGCCCGCCCGTTTTTCCTGTACGTGGCGTACACGGCCCCGCACGCGCCGCTGCACGCCTGGCCGTCAGACATCGCGAAATACCGCGGCAAGTATCGCATCGGGTGGGACGCCGTGCGGCAACGGCGATACGAGCGCATGATCGAACTGGGTATCATCGAGCGGGCCTGGGCGTTGTCGCCCCGGCCGCCCGAGGTGCCGGCGTGGGAGGCGGTGACCGACCCGGATGAGCAGGACCTGCGCATGTCGGTGTACGCGGCCCAGATCGACCGCATGGACCAGGGCATCGGCCGCATCCTGGACCGCATCCGCAGACTCGGCATGGAGCACAGCACGCTGGTGATGTTCCTGTCCGACAACGGCGGCGATTCGGAGGACATCGACGAGGGCAAGCCGGGGGCACCGGTGGGCACGGCGGACTCGTACCGCGGCTATGCCCCGCCGTGGGCGAACGTGAGCAACGCCCCGTTCCGCCGATACAAGCGGCAGGTGCACGAGGGGGGAATCGCGACGCCGCTGATTGTGCGCTGGCCGGCCGTGGTTCGGCGCGGCGATGGACTCCGGCACGCGCCCGGACACGTCATCGACCTCATGCCGACCTGTCTCGATGCCGCCGGCGTGAAGTATCCCGCCCGGTGGGACGACCACGACATCACGCCGACGCCGGGCCGGAGCCTGCTGCCGGTGTTCCGCGGCGAAGCCGCAGGGGCGCACGACTGCCTCTTCTGGGAGCATGAGGGCAACTGGGCCGTGCGCTGCGGGAACTTCAAGCTGGTCGCGGTCGAGGGCGGCGAAGCGGAACTGTACGACTTGGCGGCGGACCGGACCGAGATGCACAACCTGGCCGCACAGCGTCCGGACGTGGTGAAATCACTCCGGGGCAAGTACGACGAGTGGGCACGACAGTGCAATGTCGTGCCTTGGGATAAGTTGCCGGCGCGAGTGCCGAAACAACCGAACGGGTCATCATGAACACTATCACAAGGCTGGGGATTCCCGTGTACATCGGTGTTGTCGCGGCTTTGTCGGCGGAGCAAGCTGCTGCCGTCGCAGCCGACCGGCCGAACGTTCTGTTCATCGCGGTGGACGATCTGCGGCCGGACCTCGGCTGCTACGGGAACACCGAGGTCAAGTCGCCCAACATCGACAAGCTCGCCGCCGGCGGCACGACGTTCCTGCGGGCCTACTGCCAGCAGGCCGTGTGCAGCCCCTCGCGAACGTCGCTGCTGCTGGGGCGGCGGCCGGATACCACCCGCATCTACGACCTCAATACGCATTTCCGACTCAACCTGCCCGACGTGGTCACGCTGCCCGAGCAGTTCAAGAAAAACGGGTACCACACCCAGGGTCTCAGCAAGATCTACCACGGCGGCCTGGACGACCCGCAGTCGTGGAGCGTGCCCCACTGGGAGCCGAAAACGCCCGCCTACATCAGTCCCGAGATCAACGCCCGGCTGGAGGCGAAGCGAGCGCAGATCCGGGCAGAGGGCAAGCCCGAGGGCCGGGCCGTCCTCGAGCGCGACCCCAAGACGGCCCTGGTGCTGCGGACTACCGGGCCGCGCAACCGCGTCAACGGCCCGGCCTGGGAGGCGCCCGACGTGGCCGACAACGCCTTCAATGACGGCCAGACGGCTGACCGGGCGGTGGAGGCGTTGCGGCAGATCAAGGACAAGTCGTTCTTCCTGGCCGTGGGGTTCCACAAGCCCCATCTGCCGTTCGTCGCTCCGAAGCGGTACTACGATTTGTATTTGCTGCCCGCCCTCAGGCTGGCCACCAACGGCTATCCGCCCAAGGACGCACCCGACGCCGCCATGAGCAACTGGGGCGAATTGCGGGCCTATGAAGGCATGGCCGGCTCAGGGCCGCTCAGCGAACAGCAGAATCGCGAACTCGTCCGCGGTTACCGGGCGACTACAAGCTACGTCGACGCCCAGATAGGCCGTGTGCTCGACGAACTCGAGAGGCTGGACCTCACCGACCGGACGATCGTCGTGCTGTGGGGCGATCACGGCTGGCACCTCGGCGAACACGGCCTGTGGTGCAAGCACACGAACTTCGAGGTGGCGACGCGGTCGCCGCTGATCCTGCGGGCGCCGAAGGGTGCCGCCGGGGTGAAGACCAACACACTGGTGGAATTCGTCGACATCTATCCGACGCTGTGCGAATTGTGCGGCATCCCGCTGCCCCAGGGGCTGGAAGGCACGAGCATGGCCCCGCTGCTGCGCCAGCCCGACCAGACGTGGAAGCCGGCGGCGTTCAGCCAGTTCCCCCGGCCGGGAAACATCATGGGCTACTCGATGCGGACCGATCGCTACCGGTACACGGAGTGGGTCCAACACGAGAAGGGCGAACCGCGGGGCGACTTCGCCAGCGGCGCATCCCCGGACGCCAAGTTCGTCGGCGTCGAACTGTACGACCATAAGGCCGACCCCGACGAAAACGTGAACCTGGCCAACCAGCCAGATGCCAAAGCCACGACGGCCGAACTGGCCAAAATGCTTCACGGGGGCTGGAAAGCCGCGGTGCCGCGATAGTCCCGCTTGGTCGGACCTCGGCTTGGATGGACGACAAGGACCGCGGCAACTTGTTGCCGCTTCTTTGAGCCTGAACGGCAATGAATTGCCGCGGTCCTGAATCGACGCATCTGAGAATTCCTGCGGGCAACGAGCGGCCGCACTGATTATCGCCCGGCAGGGCGCACGGTGGTTGCCAGGGCCTTTCAGGCTCTGGTAGACGAGCCCGCTGAGTAACCC